>NZ_RZRA01000792.1:0-2731 GCF_003998945.1 Mesorhizobium sp. M7A.F.Ca.CA.003.01.2.1
CCATTCCGGCCGGCCGCGATGATAGGAGGTCAGCCCGACCGCCGGGTTCCAGCCGCCGGAAACGGCGAGCCCGTCCGCTTCGACCTCGGCGCGCGCGCCGCCGGTCAGCGACACCGCGATTTTCCTGACGCCATCCTTGCCGCCGTCGATGCCACTGACGGAACCGTGCAGCACCGGGAAGCCGCCCTTCGAGGCCAGCGAACGATGCGCCGGCGATATTTCGGGCCGTGCATCGATGACCGCCGCTATCTGCAGGCCGGCACCGAGCGCCGTCTCGACGGTGCGCCAGCCGTCCTCATTGTTGGTGAAAAGTGCGATCCGCTTTGCCGGTGTAGCGGCGTAGCGCGCGACATAGGTGCGCATGGCGGAGGCCATCATCACGCCGGGCGTGTCGTTGCCGGCAAAGACGATCGGCCGTTCGATGGCGCCGGCTGCCACGACGCAGCGCTTCGCCACGATCCGCCACAGGCGCTGGCGCACCTGGTGCTCGGGCGGCGAGGGCAAATGGTCGTTGACCCGCTCAATGGCGCCATAGGTGCCGCCATCGTAGACGCCGAACAGCGTCGTGCGGGTCATGACGCGGACGTCGGGCATACCAGCCAGTTCAGCCAGCGTCCGCGAAATCCACTCGGCCGCAGGTTCGCCGTCGATCATTCCGCCATCCGACAGCAGACGGCCGCCGAGGACAAAATCCTCCTCGCACAGGATGACGCGGGCGCCTGCGCGGCCGGCTGCCAACGCCGCGGCCAGACCAGCCGGGCCGGAGCCGGCGATCAGCACGTCGCAATGCGCCCATGCCTTGTCGTAGTGGTCGGGATCGGCAAGGCCGGCGGCACGGCCAAGGCCTGCGGCGCGGCGGATCGCCGGCTCATAGATCGCTTCCCAGAACTTCGCCGGCCACATGAATGTCTTGTAGTAGAAGCCGGCAACGAAGATCGGCGCGAACAGCTGGTTGACCGACATCACGTCGTGGCGCAGCGACGGCCAACGGTTCTGGCTGGCGGCCTCGAGCCCGTCATAGAGTTCGGCCGTCGTCGCCTTGGTGTTCGGCTCGCGCCGTGCCCCGGTGCGCAGCTCAACCAGCGCATTGGGTTCTTCCGAGCCCGCAGTCAGGATGCCGCGCGGGCGATGGTATTTGAATGAGCGGCCGACCAGCTTGACGCCGTTGGCGATCAGCGCCGAGGCGAGCGTGTCGCCCTGGAAGCCGGAGAAAGCCTTGCCGTCGAAACGGAAGTTCAGCGGTGCCGAGCGGTCGACAAGCCCGCGATTGCCGAGCCGGTGTGTCTGCGCGCCGGCCATCACGCACCAACCTTCGCAGCGCCGGCACCAGCCGCCGGTTCGATGGAGGAAATCTCGTGCGTCAGCGTGTTGCGGGTGACCTTCAGCCAAGCCCGGCAACCACCGCCATGGTACCAATATTCGCTGGTCGCGCCGGCGACATTGTCGCGCAGATAGACATAGTCGAAGACCTCGTCTTCCGAGGCGCCGGCCTCGGGCCGCACCGGCTTGGCGTCGCCGAGATAGGTGAACTCGCCGAGTTCGCGTTCACCGCAGAAAGGACAGGCAATGCGCATTTCTTCTAAACCGCCTTCAATGCAGGTTCGGTTGGGCGCCCTGGCCCTTTTCGTCGATCATGGCGCCAGTTCGGAACCGGTCTAGGCGGAACCGTGCCGCTTCTTCATGCGACTCGTCGCGAGCCAGGAGGTGCGCAAAGACAAAACCGGACCCTGGCGTCGCCTTGAAGCCGCCATAGCACCAGCCCGCGTTGAGATAGAGCCCGTCGACGGGCGTCTTGTCGATGATCGGTGAACCATCCATCGACATGTCCATGATGCCGCCCCACTGGCGCAGCAGGCGCACGCGGCCGATCATCGGCATCAGCGCCATGCCGCCCTCGCAGACGTCTTCCATCACAGGCATGTTGCCGCGCTGGGCGTAGGAATTGTAGCCGTCTATATCGCCGCCGAAGACGAGGCCGCCCTTGTCGGACTGGCTGACGTAGAAATGGCCGGCGCCGAAGGTCATGACGCCCGGGATGAGCGGCTTGATCGCCTCGGAGACGAAGGCCTGCAGCACGTGGCTCTCGATCGGCAGGCGCAGACCGGCCATTGCTGCGACGCGCGACGAGGAGCCGGCGACCGCCATGCCAACCTTTCCGGCGCCGATCTTGCCGCGCGACGTCTCGACGCCGGTCACCTTGCCATTGGCGTCCCTGACAAAACCGGTGACTTCGCAATTCTGGATGATGTCGACGCCGAGTTCGCTCGCCGCATGCGCATAGCCCCAGACCACCGCATCGTGCCGCGCCGTGCCGCCGCGCCGCTGCAACAGCCCGCCTTGCACGGGAAAGCGCGCATTGTCGAAGTTCAGGAACGGGATCATCTTCCTGACGGCAGCGAGGTCGAGCAGTTCGGCGTCGATGCCGTTGATGCGCATAGTGTTGCCGCGCCGCGCATAGGCGTCGCGCTGCGCATCGGAATGGTAGAGGTTGATGACGCCGCGCTGGCTGACCATCGCATTGTAGTTGAGGTCCTGCTCCATCCGCTCCCACAGCTTCATCGACAATTCGTAGAAGCCGGTGTTGCCGGGCAGACCGTAATTGGAGCGGATGATGGTGGTGTTGCGGCCGGCATTGCCGGAGCCGATCCAGCCTTTTTCGAGCACGGCGACATTCTTGATGCCGTACTCGCTGGCGAGGAACCAGGCGGTGGCCAGCCCGTGCCCGCCGCCT
>NZ_RZRA01000793.1:0-2730 GCF_003998945.1 Mesorhizobium sp. M7A.F.Ca.CA.003.01.2.1
CGTCATTGGCTACGGTCGCGAGGGCATCGTCCGCCCCTGGGTGATCAGACATTCCGACGGCCATCTCGCAACCTTCGTGCCCAAGGCGCGGCTCGTTCTCGGCCATGGCGAACCGATGCTGGATGCGGCGCTCGCCGGCTGCGGCATCGCCTTCCTGCCGACATGGCTGGCCGCCGACAGCCTCAAAAGCGGCGATCTCGAAATGGTGCTGTCGGAATGCCTGGTCGAGAACATCGTCGTGCATGCCGTCTGGCCGGTGACGCGCGCGCTCACGCCAAAGGTGCGGGTTGTCGTCGACGCCCTCGTCGAACATTTTTCGGCGCCGCCCTGGGATGCCGCGTGAGCGAAATACCGGTCATTTCTCAAAAATCACGCCGGACTATTTTCGAAGACCGCGCCACAATGCTATTGACCGCTCATGTTATACGTCGAAATCGCTATCGTGGTCGTCCTCATCTGCGTGAACGGCCTTTTGTCGATGTCCGAGCTCGCCATCGTCTCGTCGCGCCCGGCCAGGCTGAAAGCGATGATCGACCGCGGCACCAATGGCGCCGGCCGCGCCCTTGATCTTGGCTCAAATCCCGGCAAGTTCCTGTCCTCGGTGCAGATCGGCATCACCTTGGTCGGCGTCCTCTCCGGCGCCTTTTCCGGCGCCACGCTCGGCGAACGGCTGGCGCAGTTCCTGGCTTCGACCGGCATCCGCGAGACTGTCGCCGACCCGCTAGGCGTCGGCATCGTCGTTGCTATCATCACCTATTTCTCGCTGATCGTCGGCGAGCTGGTGCCCAAGCAGATCGCGTTGCGTGATCCCGAGCGGGTCGCCGCCAGGGTCGCTCCGGCGATGACCATCCTCGCCACGGTGTCGGCGCCGCTGGTCTTCCTGCTCGACTTCTCCGGCCGCACCATATTGTGGCTGCTCGGTCAGCGCGGCGAAAGCGAGGAAAAGGTCACCGACGAGGAGATCAAGATGCTGGTCGCCGAGGCCGAGCATCACGGCACCATCGAATCCGACGAGCGGCGCATGATCGCCGGCGTCATGCGGCTTGGCGACCGCGCCGTGCGCGCGGTGATGACGCCGCGCACCGAAGTCGACTGGATCAATCTGCAATCCGACGAGGCGGCCATCCGCAAGCTGCTCATGGAAACCCAGCATTCGCGCCTGCCGGCAGGCGACGGCGGCGTCGACGTCATGGTCGGCGTCGTCCAGACGCGTGATGTGCTGGCCGCACTGCTTGCCGGCCGCGTGCTCGATCCGCGCAGGCATGTGCGCGCAGCCCCCATCGTCTACGACCAGGCCGACGCGCTCGATGTGCTGCAGAAGCTAAAGGAATCCGACGTGCCGATGGCGCTGGTGCATGACGAATACGGCCATTTCGAAGGCATCGTCACCCCGGCCGACATTCTGGAAGCCATCACCGGCGTGTTCCGCGCCGACACCGACGCCGGCGACGAGGAAAACGCGGTCAAGCGCGAGGACGGCTCGTGGCTGCTCGCCGGCTACATGCAGGCCGACGAGATGGCCGACATTCTCGGCATCGACCTGCCGGAAAACCGCGATTACGAAACCGTCGCCGGCTATGTGCTGTCGCATATGCACCATCTGCCGGCGACTGGCGAATGCGTCGACGCGCAGGGCTGGCGCTTCGAGGTGGTCGATCTCGACGGCCGCCGCATCGACAAGCTGATCGCCACCCGCCTGGCCGGCGCCCCTCGCGAGGCGGTGCGCTGACGGTCGACGCGATTTGCGGCATTTCGCTCTATCGTTCCCAGAAGGACTTGGCGATCTCTCCCTCGACCTGCTGTATCGTCAGGCCGATATCGTCGATCAGATGCGGATTGTCCTTCGACATTTGCCTGAGCTGCCAGCGAAAGCGTATCCGCTCGCGCCAGGTCCGATCGTGCCAGCTCGCGATGATGCTTCGCAGGGTCTTTAGGAGCCGGCGCGATGCCGGCCGCACGGGCGTTCCCGGCCGCGCTGCACAAGTGAGGGTATTGGTCATGGCAACCTCCATATGGTTTGAGGGCCTAGGGCTCTCGATGAGGTTGAATTCTGCGCGATACGGACGGCGCCGTAATTAAGCCCTCCCAAATAGTTCCCAAAACTTCCAAACGAGCTAGAGCGGCCCTATAGATGCGCCTATGCAGGGATCGCGTTTTGCCTTTGGTCCGTTCGTGCTTGATCCGCATGCGGGAACGCTGCTTCGGAACGATGTCCCCGTTGCCGTCGGCTATCGCGGGCTGAGCCTGCTTGCGGCACTCGTCGGGCGGCCCGGCGAAATCCTCGGAAAAGCCGAACTGATGGACGCCGCGTGGCCGGGCACGGCCGTCGAGGAAGGCAATCTCACCGTCCAGATCGCGCAGCTGCGCAAGCTGCTTGGCCCCGTCGGCGACAACGGCGAATGGATATCCACCGTTCCGCGCGTCGGCTACCGTTTCACTGGGGCCGTCGAACAGCTGGGCGAGGCCAGGCGAAAACCCTTGCCGCTGCCCGACAAACCGTCGATAGCCGTGCTGCCCTTCGTCAATTTCAGCAACGATCCCGAGCAGGATCCCTTCGTGGATGGGTTGACGGAAGACCTGATCACCGACCTGTCCAGAATCTCCGGCCTGTTCGTCATCGCCCGCAACTCGACCTTTGCCTACAAGGGAAAAGCGATGGACGTGCGCGAGATCGCCGGGGATCTTGGCGTGCGCTACCTGTTGGAAGGCAGTGCAAGACGCGCCGCGGGG
>NZ_RZRA01000794.1:0-2723 GCF_003998945.1 Mesorhizobium sp. M7A.F.Ca.CA.003.01.2.1
GCCTACGACCGGCTTCGAGGTCAGTTTCTTGATGCCGGACACCAGGCTCTCCTGCGCGCCCTCCTCCTTGAACCGCGACGGCCCGGAGCAGTCCTCCCAGGCGCCATGCGCCAGGTCCCAGAGGTCGGGCAGATCGGCATGCATCTCGATCATGTCGCGCACTTCGGAATTGGCGAAGCCGAGCTCACCGATCATCTCGTCCAGCGACAGCCGCAGCGTCAGGCCGCACGTGTCGCCGATAGCGTCCCTGCCCTCTTCGATCAGCTCACGCATCAGCCGCGAGCGGTTCTCCAGCGAGCCGCCATATTCGTCGCTGCGCTGGTTGGTGGCCGTGGACAGGAAGTGCTGGATGATGCCGAAGCCATGCGCGCCGTAGAGGCACACCAAATCGAAGCCCGCGAGCCTCGCCCGTTTGAAGGCATTGCGATGCCAGCGGCGCAGGTCGCGAATATCCTGCTTGTCCATGGCGCGCGCCTGCACCGGATCGTTGGTGAAGGTGCGGATCGGCAGGGCCGACGGCCCGCGCGGCACTTCCTTGGTGTAGAGGTTCGGCCCGTTGATGCCTGAGTAGGCCAGCTGGATGCCGGCCAGCGCGCCATGCTGGTGCATTGCCTTGGCCATCTTCGCCAGCGCCGGAATATCGGCATCGTCCCACAGCCTGAGCTCGATGAAGGGCGTGATCTCCGATGTGTGGTGCATCTCGGTTTGCTCGGTGAAGATGACGCCCCAGCCGCCTTCCGACTTGGTGCGGCGCATCTCGGCCGCGGCCGAAGGGTCGCGATAGCCGCCGCCATTGCAATGCGGCACCTGATAGAAGCGGTTCTTGGCGGTCACCGGACCGATCTTCACGGGCTCAAACAGAATATCATAACGCGGATCGCGCATGGAACGTGCCTTCCTGCCAGCGTCGCCCTGCAGCACGCCCGATCATGGTTTCGAGGCGTGACGCAAGCCGGCCAGCCCAGTGGGTTGATGCCGTGAGACCATTCATAAGTTGCGGCAAGCGCCGGAAAACAACAGATTTCTTCTGTGCCGGTTAGGCCGCGCCTAATCGCACACATCCGGATTAGCATCCGCTGAATCCCGACTGAGCCAAATGCGACTTCAAGGCCCCGGCCACGCGATGCTAGAAGTACCGACGGCCAATGAGACACAAGACGCATGGACAGCATCCAGATCCTCGAAAAGCTGCTCGCATTCCCGACGGTGAGCCGCGACTCGAACCTCGCCCTCGTCAACTACGTGGCGGACCTGCTAGACGCACACGGCACTGCCAGCCAGATCATCCACAGCGAGGACGGCCACAAGGCCAACCTCTTTGCCACCATCGGACCGACTGATGCTTCCGGCATCATGCTGTCCGGTCACACCGACGTCGTTCCCGTCGACGGCCAGGCCTGGACGCTGCCGCCCTTCGAGATGACGAACCGTGACGGCAAGCTTTACGGACGCGGCGCGGCCGACATGAAGGGTTTTGTGGCCTGCGCGCTCGCCGCGTGCCTCAAGGCCGCGAAAATGACGCTGAAGACGCCTCTGCACCTGGCACTCTCCTACGACGAGGAGATCGGCTGCATCGGTGTGCGCAGCCTGGTCGACATGCTGCAAGCGGCCCCGCATCGGCCGCTGCTATGCATTGTCGGCGAGCCGACCGATATGCAGGTGGCGACGGGGCACAAGGGCAAGCTTGCCGCACGCGCGCTTTGCAAGGGGCGCGAAGGCCATTCGGCGCTGGCCCCGCTGGCGCTCAACGCCATCCATCTCGGCTGCGACTTCGTCGCCGCCTTGCGCCGCGAACAGGACCGGCTGGTGCGCGATGGCGCCCGCGACGGCGACTACGACATCTCATACACGACCGTCCATGTCGGCAAGATCAACGCAGGCGTGGCGCTGAACATCGTGCCGAACCTTTGCCAGGTCGACTTCGAGATCCGCAATGTCGCAGCCGACGACCCGCACGAGATTCTCGACCGCCTGCGCAAGGAGGCTGCTCATATTGCTTCCGAAGCCTCGACCATCGCGCCCGAGGCAGCAATCGACATCGACATCACCAACACCTATCCCGGCCTGGACACGCCAGCCAGTTCGCAAGCCGTCGCCTTCGTCAAATCGCTGACCGGCGCCAACAATACCATCAAGATGGCCTTCGGCACGGAAGGCGGCCTGTTCAGCCGCGATCTCGGCACGCCGACGGTCGTGTGCGGACCGGGGTCGATGGCGCAAGGGCACAAGCCGGACGAATTCGTCAGCGTCGAGCAGATGCGCCGCTGCGACAACATGCTGGAAAAATTGCTGAAGCGGCTTGCCGACCAGCAACTGGCGTAAGCGGGCGCTACTTCTGCGGAAGCGCTGCCTGGCCGACGGCCCGCTCGGCGCCGAACACACCTTGCTCGACGACAAAATGCCGGCAGTGGTCGATGAACGCCTGGGCGGATTGCGTACGATGTTCGGAATTGGGCAAGGCGACGCCCATGGTCAGCGGCCGCAGGTCACCGTCCAACGGCACGAAGACGAGCGGCTTGCCGTCCGGCGCCAGCGTGTTGAGCGGCCGCATGTTGGCGATGCCGTAGCCGAAGCCGTTGGCCACCATGGAGCGCATGACCGCAATGTCGCCGGTGCGCTCGGCAATGTTGGGCCGGATCCCTCGCTGGTGGAATGCCGACAGGAAATATTCGCGGCTGTACGGCAGGTCGAGCAGCACCATCCGCTCGTCGGCCAGCTCCTCC
>NZ_RZRA01000795.1:0-2717 GCF_003998945.1 Mesorhizobium sp. M7A.F.Ca.CA.003.01.2.1
GCGTGGTCTACGGGGCCGCTGCCGGTTTTGCCGGAGGCAAGGTCGACGAGGTGATGATGCGCATCGTCGACGTGCTCTATTCCTTGCCCTTCATCTTCTTCGTCATCATGCTGGTGGTGTTCTTCGGCCGCAACTTCGTGCTGATGTTCCTGGCCGTCGGCGCCGTGCTGTGGCTCGACATGGCGCGCATCGTGCGCGGCCAGGCACTGTCGATCCGCCGCCAGGAATATGTCCAGGCGGCGGAAGCCATGGGCGTCGGCCAGCGCGGCATCCTGCTGCGCCACGTCATCCCCAACCTGCTCGGCCCGGTGGTCATCTACATGACGCTGCTGGTGCCGCAGGTGATCATCCTGGAAAGCTTCCTATCGTTTCTCGGCCTCGGCGTGCAGGAGCCGATGACCAGCTGGGGCGTTCTGATCTCGGTCGGCGCCAAGAACATCGGCACCGCCAACTGGCTGCTCCTGTTCCCCGCCTTCTTCCTCGTCTCGACGCTGTTTGCGCTGAACTTCGTCGGCGACGGCCTGCGCGACGCACTCGACCCGAGGGATCGCTAAGATGGGGATCGCTAAGATGCGGGTCGATAAAGAGGGGGACCGCTGAGATGGCTGCTTACGAAACGATCCTCAGCGTCAAGGATTTGCGTGTCCGCTTCCGCACGCTCGACGGCGCCGTCGAGGCGGTCAAGGGCATAAACATCCATGTCAAATCGGGCGAGACCGTTGCCGTGGTCGGCGAATCCGGCTCCGGCAAAAGCCAGACGATGATGGCGGCGATGAGCCTGCTGGCGTCGAATGGCGAAGCGACAGGCAGCGTCGACTATCGTGGCCGCAATCTTCTAACACTCAGCAAATCCGAGCTCAACAAGGTCCGTGGCCGCAAGATCAGCATGATCTTCCAGGAGCCGATGACTTCGCTCGATCCGCTCTATTCAATCGGCAACCAGTTGATCGAACCGATCCGCCGGCATCGGGGCCTGAATGTCGCCGAGGCGCGTGAAGAAGCGCTCAAACTGCTGCGGCTGGTGCATATTACCGATCCCGAGCGGCGGATGAAATCCTATCCGCACGAAATGTCGGGTGGCCAGCGCCAGCGTGTGATGATCGCGATGGCTCTCGCCAACGACCCTGACATATTGATCGCCGACGAGCCGACGACGGCGCTCGATGTGACCATACAGGCGCAGATCCTGATGCTTCTGGCCGAATTGCAGCGCAAGCTCGGCATGGCGATCGTCTTCATCACCCACGATCTTGGCATCGTCCGCCGCTTTGCCGATCGGGTCTATGTCATGCGCCAGGGCGAGGTTGTCGAGGAGGGGGAGGCGGAGGCCATCTTCGTCAACCCACAGCATGCCTACACGAAAATGCTGCTGGCGGCCGAGCCGACCGGCAGCAAGGCGCCGCCGCCCGCCAACGCCCCAGTGCTGCTCGAAGGCAGGAATGTCGAAGTGACGTTCAGGATCGGCGGCGGGTTTCTTGCTGGCGAACCGCTGATGCTGCGTGCAGTCGATCACATCTCGATCCGGCTGCAGCGCAACCAGACCATCGGCATCGTTGGTGAATCCGGCTCGGGCAAATCGACTCTTGGCCGCGCCTTGCTGCGGCTGTTGCCGAGTGACGGGCTCATCCGTTTCGGCGATCGCGACATTTCCCAAGCCGACAGGCAGGCGATGCGGCCGCTGCGGCGCCAGATGCAGCTCGTCTTCCAGGACCCGTTCGGCTCGTTGTCGCCGCGCATGACTGTCGGCCAGGTCATCACCGAAGGACTTCTGGTGCATGAGCCTGACCTTTCGGGCAAGCAGCGTGATCAACGCGCGGTCGAGGCCTTGCGCGAGGTCGGCCTCGACCCCAACGCCCGCAACCGCTACCCGCACGAATTCTCCGGCGGTCAGCGGCAGCGCATCGCCATTGCCCGCGCCATGATCCTGAAGCCCAGGCTGGTGGTATTGGATGAGCCGACTTCGGCGCTCGATCGCTCTGTGCAGAAACAGATCGTCGAACTGCTGCGCAAGCTGCAGGCGGACCACGAATTGTCCTATCTCTTCATCAGCCACGATCTGTCGGTCGTGCGCGCCATGGCCGACTACATCATCGTCATGAAACAGGGCAAGATCGTCGAGGAAGGGCCGACCGAGGCGATCTTCAGCAATCCGCAGCACGCCTACACACAGACGCTGATGGCCGCCGCGATCGACGTGACGCGATTTCGCCTGAGCGCCTGAACCGGGCTCTGCACCGAGGCGTTGGCTGTCCGCTCAATTCGCGGACCTCTGGCACTTGCGCGCTCGCACGGCGGCAATGGCATCCTGTTGCTGCTTAAGCCGGTCGATCCTGGCTGTTTCACGGTTGGCTACCGCGGTCTTCACGCGTGAGCCGCCGAGCAGCCAGCGTGGAACATTGGTGTTGGCGACCTTGCCGCGCGTGATTGCCGTTTGCGAGATGTCACGGGCGACGTCTCCCATCGCACTGTTGAGGTCGGTGCACGTCATTGAATCGTATTTCGCCGGATCGACGGTTCTCCCGAGCGATGAACAGCCAGCGACGAGAACCAGCGTCATCACACGAATCAAGGGCGGGGCTGTGGATGAATTCAAATTCATGTCGCACTCGGCCCGCCGTTTCACTCATTCCATCAGGTCCATCGACCCTAGAGCCGACGGGCCTTTTCGTCAAAATATGCGGCCGCGAAGCAACCTGCCACAGGGTTCGGCCATGCGG
>NZ_RZRA01000796.1:0-2712 GCF_003998945.1 Mesorhizobium sp. M7A.F.Ca.CA.003.01.2.1
CGCTGCTGGCGGGCGAACTGAAAACGCTGGTCGACGAGAAGGCCGCCGTCATCAAGGGCTGGATGCGCGCCGGCAAGATCGCCAAGACCGACCCGTGGCACCTGATCTTCTCGATCTGGGCGACGACGCAGCATTATGCCGATTTCGACGTCCAGGTCCGCGCCGTGCTCGGACCGAACCGTGGCGGCGACGGCCGCTTCGAGGATGCGGCAAGATTTCTCGAGCAGTTGTTCCTCGATGGGCTGAAGCCGAAGGGCTAAATGGTTTCGTCATTCTAGGGCGAAGCAAGGAGCGAAGCGACGCGGCGCAGACCCTACAATCCATGCCGCGACTTCAACGCGCCGCAAAGGTCCAAATTCTGCTCCGTAGTACTCTTCGGCAAACGTCCCGGCATGGATCCTCGGGTCTCCGCGTCCGCTTCGCCCGTGGATGACGAAGCCGAGGGGGACGCCAGCCAACCTCAGGCGCTGCGCCGCTCGGCCGGCAGCGCGTCCAGCAATGCCTGCAGCTTGGCGATCGAATTCTGCTCGGCTAACGGCGTGTAGACGATCAGCTTCATGTCCGAGCCGTCGCCGATCGACAGGCTCATATGCTCGAAGGTCATGGCGCCCGCGCTCGGGTGCCGGACATGTTTCACCCCCGACAACCGATGCGCGACGTCGCGCTGCGGCCACCAGGCACGAAATTCGGGGCTCGAACGGGTCATCAACTCGATCAGCCGCTCGAAATCCGGATCGCCGACATAGCGGGCGCTCGTGGCCCGGAACGAGGCCAGCACGGTGCGCGCCAGTTGCTCCCAGTCGACCAGCAGGTGCCGGTGATGCGGGCTCGTGAACACCATGTGGACGATGTTGCGGGCGTCACCCTCCAGCAGGCCATAATCGCCGAACACCGCCACCGCCGCCGGGTTCCAGGCCAGCACGTCCCAGCGCCGCCCGACGACATAGGCCGGCTGCAGCACCAGGCTCTGCAGCATGTGCAGCAACGGGCCATCGACCTTTTCCGGCGCTACGGCACGGCGCTCCGGCTGCTGGCGGTCGGCAAGGATGAACAGATGCTGTTTTTCGGCGGCGTCGAGGCGCAGTGCTTCGGCGAGCGCCGTCAGCACCTCGACCGAGGGCCTGACCTCCCGCCCCTGCTCCAGCCATGTGTACCAAGTCGTGCCGACACCGGCGATCATCGCCACCTCCTCGCGGCGCAAGCCCGGCGTACGTCGCCTGAGACCGATGGCGATGCCTGCGGCCGAGGGCGTCAGCCTTTCGCGGCGCGAGCGCAGGAAGGCGCCGAGTTCGCGCCGGCGGCTGTCTTCAGCCGAACGTGTGGGGGCCGCGTGAGGTTGGGACTCCATGCGCGTATTATAGCAGTATTGATACCAGGATAAAGTTTGAACTGTTTGGCCAGCGCCAACTGCCCCATCTTCCGTTCAGAGCAACAGAACGGAGGCTCTGAACATGGAACTCAAAGACAAGACGATCCTCATCACCGGCTCGACAGACGGCGTCGGCCGCGTTGTCGCGCAACGGCTCGGCGCCGCGGGCGCCCGTGTGCTGGTGCACGGCCGCGATGCAACGCGCGGCAAGGCTGTTGTCACCGAGATCGAAGCCGCCGGCGGCAAGGCCGAGCTTCTGGTCGCCGACCTCTCTTCGCTGGCCGAGGTGCGCCACCTCGCCGAGGCGGTGCGCGCCCGGACGAACCGGCTGGACATCCTCATCAACAATGCCGGCATCGGCACAGCGGGCCAAGGTGCCAAAAGGCAGGTGAGTGCCGACGGCTATGAACTGCGCTTCGCGGTCAACTATCTCGCCGGTTTCCTGCTGACATCGGAGCTCCTGCCATTGCTGAAGGCCAGTGCGCCGGCGCGCATCGTCAATGTCGCCTCTGCGGGGCAGCAGGCGATCGACTTCAGCGATGTCATGCTGACCCGCTCCTATGACGGGGTGCGCACTTATTGCCAGAGCAAGCTGGCGCAGATTCTGTTCACCGTCGATTTGGCCGAACAGTTGAAAGGCACCGGCGTCACCGTCAACGCATTGCATCCGGCGAGCTACATGAACACAACCATGGTCCGGCAGGCCGGGGTGACGCCGTGGAGTTCGGTCGAGACCGGTGCCGACGCCATCCTCAATCTCGCCACCTCACCCACGCTCAACGGGAAAAGCGGCCTCTATTTCGACGGCCTGCGGGAATCCCGCGCCGATGCTCAGGCCTACGACGCCAAGGCAAGGCAACAGCTGAGAAGCTTGAGCCTCGACCTCATCGGCCCGGCCTCCCCCACATCGAAGGAACAGCATTGATGACCAAGGCAATCCAACACACCGTCATCATCGGTGGCTCGTCCGGCATCGGGCTGGCGACGGCGCGCAAACTGCTTGGCCCGGACATGAAGGTAACCATCACCGGCCGCAACGAGGACAAGCTGAAGAGCGCTTGGAAGAGCCTTGGCGGTGCTGCCGAGAAGGCCGCTTTCGACGCGTCGAAGCCGGATGAGGTCCGTCAATTCTTCGAGCGCCTCGGCCCCTTTGATCACTTGGTGCTGGCGGCCAGCGGCGGCAAGGGCCTCGGCCCGTTCCCGGCGCTTGACCTGAGTGACATCGGCAGTGGCGTGGAGGAAAAGGTCCGCCCGCAGCTGTCCTGCCTGCAGGCCGCCTTGCCGACACTCAACAAGGCCGGATCGGTCACCTTCATCTCGGCGGTGTCGGCGCAGCTCGCAAC
>NZ_RZRA01000797.1:0-2709 GCF_003998945.1 Mesorhizobium sp. M7A.F.Ca.CA.003.01.2.1
CGCCTGTTGCCGAGGCTGCTGCTGAACCGACACCGGTTGAACCGCAGGCAGAGGCTGAAGCTGCCGAGACTGAAGCCGCAGCGGCAGAAGAAGTTGCACCGGCCGAGCTGGTGTCAAATGCCGCGCCGGCAACGGACGCCGCGCCGGACGAACCCGTGACGGTGACTGAAGCAGCCACCGGGGAACCCGCCCCGGAAGCCGAAGCGCCAAAACCCATCCTGTTGTGGCGTCAGGGTCGTTTCGAACAGCGCCCGCGCAACCGCGACGACAACCGCAGGAACAATCGCCCACGCAACGGACAAGCGCGCGGCCGAAGCGATGCGCCTGCGGACGCCGGCGCACCGAACGCCGCTGCACCCGGAGAGCGTCCGGCCCATGAAGGACGGCGCGATGGAGCCGGCAAGCCGCGCTTCGACCGCTCGAAGTTCAAACCCAAGCCGCAGGCCGAAGGCGAACAGCGACGTGACAGGCCGCAGGGCGAGCGTCCCGACCGCCGCGAAGGCCGTCCCGACTGGAAGGGTGGCAGGCCGGATGGCAAGGGTGGTCCGCAAGGCGGCAAGCCCGCCTTCCAGCCAAAGCCGCGCGAGGAGCGCCCGGTGCGTTTCGATCCGGATTCGCCCTTCGCCAAGCTCGCCGCTCTGCGCGACCAATTGAAGAAGTAGAACCCGGCTCGCTTCGATGGTTGCCGAAGGCCGCCAGCGCATCGACAAATGGCTGTTCTTCTCCCGCGTCGTGAAATCGCGCTCGCTGGCGGCGAAACTGGTCGTCGCCGGCCGGGTCCGCATCAATCGCGACAAAGCAGCGCAGGCTTCCGATCAGGTCAAGCCAGGCGACGTCCTGACCATCACGCTCGAGCGGCGCATCTTCATCTGGAAGGTCCTCGGCGCGGGTGCGCGACGCGGCCCGGCCGAGGAAGCCCGTACGCTCTACGAGGATATGTCGCCACCGCCCGCACCGAAGGGCGAAGCCCCTCCCGATGCAATTCCGGGGCTGCGCGAGGCCGGCAGCGGCCGCCCGACCAAGAAGGAACGTCGCCAGACCGACCGATTGCTCGGCGAAGATTGATGCCTGGCGTCCAAAAACAGGCGGCGCTTGCCAGGATAACGACGTGTTTGAAGCAAAACTGAACCCGGCAAACAGGAAGCCCTGCATGAGGTCGCCGGCCTCTGGGGCGCCGGCTGCCTGGAATTCCATTTCGAAACGCTGATGCCGACAGGAATGGCTGCCCTTGCAAGCAGCGGCCAAAGGCGTTACCTGACGGAAAAAGCCCAACAAAATGGGACGTCCCGGAGCCGACCGATGACCTATGTCGTGACCGACAATTGCATCAAATGCAAATACATGGACTGCATCGAGGTCTGTCCGGTCGATTGTTTCTACGAAGGCGAGAACATGCTCGTCATCCATCCCGACGAGTGCATCGACTGCGGTGTTTGCGAGCCGGAATGCCCGGCCGACGCGATCAAGCCCGACACCGAGCCCGGCCTCGACAAATGGCTGCAGGTCAATACCGAATATGCCGAGAAATGGCCCAACATCACCGCCAAGAAGGAACCGCCGGCAGACGCGAAATCCTTCGACGGCGAGGCCGGCAAGTTCGAGAAATACTTCTCCGCCGAGCCCGGCGAAGGCGATTGACAATACGGCCGGAAAGGCCGGTATTACGCAGGGTAAGAGGCACGTCACATTAACCGGCTTGACAGCCGGCGCCGGGTTGTGGCCTTCACGTATGCAGCAAAACCTTGATTCTTCCGACTTTTTGTGTTACATCAGCGAAACATGCCGGTGACACAACGTCGATTTATGGCGCAGACGCCCCAAATCACTGAAAGGTGAAAATCCCATTCGGACCAGAGCGATCTGGGCCAGGCGGTCGCGATGTTGCGGTTTGCCGGTCCGGCTTTTCCGATGGGTTCATCTGTTGTGCGGCTAACGGTCGGTTTCTCCGATCGCGCGAGTTCGGGCCGGCAGGACGCCGGTACCACAACAAGGAGTTCAGTGCGCAATGGCAACGATCACCCCGCAGAAGAAGTCCACCGCTGCGCGTCACGGTTTCAAGACCGGCGAGTACATCGTCTACCCGGCGCATGGCGTCGGCCAGATCGTCTCGATCGACGAGCAGGAAGTTGCTGGACACAAGCTGGAACTGTTCGTCATCGACTTCTCGAAGGACAAGATGCGCCTGAAGGTGCCGGTCGCCAAGGCGACCTCCATCGGCATGCGCAAGCTGTCGGAAGAGGATTATGTCGAGCGCGCGCTGAAGGTCGTGCAGGGCCGCGCCCGCGTCAAGCGCACCATGTGGTCGCGCCGCGCCCAGGAATATGATGCGAAGATCAATTCGGGCGACCTGATCTCGATCTCGGAAGTCGTGCGTGACCTCTACCGCGCCGACAACCAGCCGGAGCAGTCCTATTCCGAGCGTCAGCTCTACGAGGCGGCGCTCGACCGCATGGCCCGCGAGATCGCGGCCGTCAACCGCATGTCGGAAACCGAAGCCGTGCGCCTAATCGAGGTCAACCTCAACAAGGGCCCTAAGCGTGGCGCCAAGGCCGACAATGAAGAGGCCGAGCAGGAAGAAGCTGCCTGATCTTTCTCACCTTTCGAGAAATCCTGCGTGAAACGATTGGAGGCTCCGGTTTGACCGGGGCCTCTTTTGCTTTCGGGCGGCAGCTTCGATGTTGGTAGGCCCTGCGCACCAGCGTGCTGCAT
>NZ_RZRA01000798.1:0-2706 GCF_003998945.1 Mesorhizobium sp. M7A.F.Ca.CA.003.01.2.1
TGGCAAGACAGGCCGCGTTGAGGTCGGGAAACAGCCCGGCCGCGGTGGCGGCGATCATGCCGGTGCCGAGCAGCACCGCCTCGTCGGCCAGCGGCTCGATCACCGTGCAGCCGGTGGCGTCGGCATAGAGCTCCATCAACAGCGGGTTCTTGGTGTGGCCGCCGGTGACATGCAGCGTATCGATCAGATAGCCGTTCTCGTTCAGCGCCTCCAGCACGTGGCGCACGCCGAGCGCGATGCCGACGGCGGTGCGCCAGTAGAGTTTGCACAGGCTGTCGAAGGAGGAGTCCAGCGTCAGCCCGCTGACGACGCCGACGGCATGCGGATCGGCGAGCGGTGAGCGGTTACCATGAAAATCGGGCAGCACATGCAGCCGCGCGGCAAGGTTGTCGCCCTCGGTGGCGCGCAGCTCGGCGACACGCCTGGCGATCTTCGCATGCATGGCGGCATCCGGCTCGCCGCCGGCGCCGTGCCAGCGGATGATGTGGTCGAGCAGGGCGCCGGTCGCCGACTGGCCGCCTTCCGACAGCCACAGCCTGGGCAGCGCCGCGCCGTAATAGGGACCCCAGACGCCGGCGAAGGGCTGCGGATCCGGTGACATCGCCATGACGCAGCTCGACGTGCCGGCGATCAGCGCCAAATGCCGGCCGATGTCCTGTTGGTCGCCGGCAAAGCCGCCGAGCACGCCAAGCGCACCGGCATAGGCATCGATGACGCCGGCGCCGACCCGGCATTTCTCGCTCAGCCCAAGCTCGGCCGCTGCCTGGGCGGTCAGTTGGCCAATATAAGCGCCGACCGGGCTGGCCTTTTCCGGCAAATTGCCGTGCTCGAAAAGATCGCCGAGGCCGACGAGCGCAAAGAAGTCGCGCCGCCAGCCGGCCTCTTCATGCGCCAGATAGGTCCATTTGGCGGTCAGCGTGCATTGCGAGCGGGCCAGCGAACCTGTCGCTTGCCAGGTCAGGAAATCGGTGAGATCGAATAAATAGCCGGCTTCATTCCAGGTCTCCGGCAAATTGCGCTTCAGCCACATCAGCTTCGGTGTCGCCATTTCCGGCGACATGACGCCGCCGACGTAATTCAGCACGGCGTGGCCGCTTGCCGTGCATTCGTCGGCCTCCGCGATGGCGCGGTGGTCGAGCCAGACGATGGTGTCCCAGCGCTTGTCGCCCGTGGTCGAGACGCTGAGCTGGCCGCCTTGCCGGTCGCGCACCACCAGCGAACAGGTGGCATCGAAGGAGATGCCGACGACCTCCTCGGCAGCTATGCCGGCCTTTTCGCGGGCAGCGCGCACGGCGGCGCAGACGGCCGACCAGATATCGCGCGAATCATGTTCGGCGTGATCGGGCTTCGGCTGGTTCATGGCGATCGGCCGCTCGGCGCGGCCGAGCAAGGTGCCGTTGGTGTCGAGAATGCCCGCGCGAGCGCTCCCGGTGCCGACATCGACCGCGCAAACGAACTGTTCGTCAAGATGCTCTGTCTCTCGCTCCCAGGCCTGCAATCAGATCGGGCAATTGCAGCATGTCAGCGAATATAAAGTCCGGTTCACTCGACGCAAGCCGCGCTTTCAAGGTCGGGTTGCCGGCATGCGAGCCGCCGGTGAAGGCAAACACGCGCATCCCCGCCGCCCGCGCGGCAATGATGCCGGCCGGGCTGTCCTCGATGACGAGGCATTTGCGTGGATGGGCCCGCATGCTGGCGGCGGCATGCAGGAACAGGTCCGGCGCGGGCTTTCCCTTGGCCACCATGGTGGCACTGAACAGGTGCGGTTCCATCAGCCCAAGCAATCCGGTGACGTCGAGCGCGTAGCGGATGCGGTCGAGCGTGCCCGAGGACGCGACACAGAACGGCAGCCCAAGCTTCGGCAGCATCTTCTTGACACCGGCGATCGGCTTCAGCTCCTCGCGGAATTTGCGCATCAATTCGACGCGCATCTCGGTCAGGTGCAGGTCGGTGATATCGAGCCCGAAGTCGCGGCCGAGGATCTCGCGCACGCTTTTCATGCTCTTGCCGAGGAAATGCTCGTAGGCGGCATCCTCACTGACGCTGCCGCCGGCAAGCCTGACCATGCCGAGCAGCGCCGAGACGGAGAGCGCCTCGCTGTCGACCAGCACGCCATCGCAGTCGAAAATGACCAGTTCAGGCGTCATGGCCGAGAATGGCTCTCAGAGCTTGCCGGCGAGGTAGCGCGTCAGCGTGGCGCGCGCGCCATTCGCCCACAGCACGTTGAGCGCATGGGCAAAGGCCTCGACAAACGCCGTTGCGCGGCCGACATCGCCATAGATGTCCTCCATGGCGAGCCAGGCGGCGGGAGCGTCCTTTGCTGCCTTTGCCGTCGCCTGCAGCCGGTCCCAACTCGGGTCGTTGGGCTCGATGACGGCGCCGCTGTCCGTCGTGCCGAAGCAGTAGCGGCACCACAATGCCGATTCCAGGGCCAGGCCGGCGACGCTTTTCCCAGCCTTCAGCCGGTCGGCGATGGTCGGGATGATGAACTTCGGCTGGCGGTTGGAGCCGTCGAGGCAGAGCCGGCGCACCGTGTCGCCGATCTTCGGGTTGGAGAAGCGGCTCTCGATGAGCTGGTAATAGTCTTCCAGAACCGTGTCCGGCACCGGCGGCACCGTCGGGATGATTTCGTCCCGTTCGAGCTTGGCCAGAAAACCGCTCACCAGCGGCTCCTGCATCGCCTCATGCACGAAATGGATGTCCATC
>NZ_RZRA01000799.1:0-2703 GCF_003998945.1 Mesorhizobium sp. M7A.F.Ca.CA.003.01.2.1
TTGCCGGCACGCTCGAAGGCGCGTTCCAGGATGCGGATGCCAAGACCCGAATATTGCTTGCGGATGGCGTTCTTGGTGGCACGGCGGATGGCCGAGCGCGCCTTGCCGGTGACGACGACCGATTCCCACGCCGCCGGCGGCACCTGCGCCTTGGAGCGGATGATCTCGACCTCGTCGCCGTTCTTCAGTTCCGTCATCAGCGGCATGATGCGGCCGTTGACCTTGGCACCGACGCAGGTGTCGCCGACATCGGTGTGCACCGCATAGGCGAAGTCGATCGGTGTCGCGCCGCGCGGCAGCGCAATCAACATGCCTTTCGGGGTGAAGCAGAACACCTGGTCCTGGAACAGTTCCAGCTTGGTATTTTCGAGGAAATCCTCAGGGTTGTCGCCTTCGGCAAGCTGCTCGATGGTGCGGCGCAGCCAGGCGTAGGCGTTGGTTTCCTTTGAAATCGCGTGGGCGGCGCCATTCGTCTTGCCGCCGGTATCCTTGTAGATCGAATGGGCGGCGACGCCGTATTCGGCGATCTTGTTCATCTCTCGGGTACGGATCTGCAGCTCGACACGCTGGCGCGACGGGCCGACAATGGTGGTGTGGATCGAGCGGTAGTCGTTCTGTTTCGGCGTCGAGATGTAGTCCTTGAAGCGACCCGGCACCATCGACCACGCGGTGTGGATGGCGCCAAGCGCCCGGTAGCAGTCCTCGACCGTGTCGACGACGACGCGAAAGCCGAAGATGTCAGAGAGCTGCTCGAAGGACAGCGCCTTGGCCTCCATCTTGCGGAACACCGACCACGGCTTCTTCTGCCGGCTCTTTACGCTGGCGTTGATCGCATGCTTCTCGAACAACGTGGACAGTGCCTTTTCGATGTCCGTCAGCACGCCCTTGTTGCGTTCGAAGATTTCGGCAAGCCGTGCGGTGACGGCGCGATAGGCTTCAGGATTAATGAAGCGGAAGGCGATCTCCTCCAGCTCTTCACGCATGCCTTGCATGCCCATGCGCCCGGCCAGCGGTGCGTAGATATCCATCGTCTCCTCGGCGATGCGCAGGCGCTTGGCCTCCGGCATGTGGTCGAGGGTGCGCATATTGTGCAAACGATCGGCGAGCTTGACCAGCAGCACGCGGACATCTTCCGAAATCGCCAGCAGAAGCTTTCTCAGGTTTTCCGCCTGCTCGGCCTTCTTCGAGACCAGATCGAGCTTCTTCAACTTGGTCAGGCCCTCGACCAGCTTGCCCATTTCGGGGCCGAACAGATCGTCGATCTCGGCCCGCGTGGCGGTCGTGTCCTCGATGGTGTCGTGCAGCAGGGCGACCGCGATCGTCGCCTCGTCCATATGCATTTCGGTGAGGATGGCGGCGACTTCGAGCGGATGCGAGAAATACGGATCGCCGGAAGCGCGCTTCTGGTGGCCATGCTTCTGCATGGCATAGACATAGGCCTTGTTGAGCAACGCCTCGTTGACGTCAGGCTTGTAGCGCTGGACGCGCTCGACAAGCTCATACTGACGCATCATGGGCGGAATCTCGCGGTGCTGAAATGATTGATGCGCCGCACTAGCGTACGGCGCATCCCATAGATAGCCACGAAACTGACTGGACGGAAGTGCCGGAAACGTATTCCAGGCAGGTCCAGAACGCTGGCTTAGTAGTCGTCGCTCTTTTCCGGCGGCACCAGGCCCTCGATGCCGGCCAGGAGGTCTTCCTCGGTCATCCGGTCGAAGGTGATGTTCTCCTCGGCGTCGTCGGCGTCGGTGGCGGCAACGGCGGTGCCGGTCTGATCGGCAATCGCCTCGCCATCGGCCTCGGGCTCGTCGACCTCGACATGCTTCTGCAGCGAATGGATCAGATCTTCCTTGAGGTCGTCGGGCGACAGCGTCTCATCGGCGATCTCGCGCAGCGCCACAACCGGATTCTTGTCGTTGTCACGCGGCACTGTGATCGGCGCGCCCTGGCTGATCTGCCGGGCACGATGGCCGGCAAGGAGCACCAGCTCGAAGCGGTTGTCGACCTTGTCGATGCAATCTTCAACGGTTACGCGGGCCATGGATTGCCCCTTTCATGCGATGGATTTGATGGAAAACAGGCTCGGTCCATAACCCGAACGCCGCCAAAATACAAGCATCATGGCAATGGCTGGGTTGCATGGCGCCCAAACCTTGGTTCAAACACCCGATTTGGCAAAACCAGTCTGTGCTATGTGTTCGGTGTCCCGATCACAATTGCTTGCAGTGCCGCACGCGCCCTTGGATTGCCGCGAAACTGGCGCTATCTCGGATGGCATAGAGGTCAGCCGGTTTATTATGAGCCTGACCGAACGCTATCGCATTTGGTTTAGACGGGTGTTTATTTCGAGAAGGAATATTTTCCATGTTCGACCCTCGTGAAAAAATCGCCCTATTCATCGACGGCGCCAATCTCTACGCGACGTCGCGCGCGCTCGGCTTCGACATCGACTACCGCAAGCTTCTGTCGAGCTTCCAGAAGCGCGGCTATCTGCTGCGCGCCTATTATTACACGGCGCTGGTCGAGGATCAGGAATACTCCTCGATCCGTCCGCTGATCGACTGGCTCGACTATAATGGCTTCAAGGTGGTCACCAAGCCGGCCAAGGAATTCACCGACTCGACCGGCCGCCGCAAGATCAAGGGCAATATGGACATCGAGCTCACCGTCGATGCGCTGGAACTCGCCGATGTCGTCGAC
>NZ_RZRA01000079.1:0-9659 GCF_003998945.1 Mesorhizobium sp. M7A.F.Ca.CA.003.01.2.1
CATAGGTGTAGAAGCCGTGCTTGCCGGCCGGAATGATCTCGCCGGGCAGCGACACCGTCAGCGACCCGTCGGCGCGCTCCAGCACCGAGAACTCGATCTCGCGGCCCTCGACGAATTCCTCGATCAACACTTTGCCGTCGTAGCGGAAAGCCGTGTCGATGGCCTGCTCGAAGCCGTCCCTGTCATTCACCTTGCTGACCCCGAAGGACGAGCCCTGGCGCGCCGGCTTGGCGAAGAAAGGCAGGCCGAGCGTCCCGGCAATCTCCTGGAAGGAATGCTTGCCGTTTCGATGCACGGTGACGGAGCGGGCAACCGCCAGTCCCGCCTCGCGCATCAGCCGCTTGGCGACGTCCTTGTCCATGGCGGCGGCCGAGGCGAGAATGCCGCAGCCGACATAGGCGACATCGGCGACCTCGGCATAGCCCTGCACCGAGCCGTCCTCGCCGAACGGCCCGTGCAGCACCGGGAACACGACGTCGATGGGGGGCAGCTCAGGCTGCGTACCATCCCGCGACACCGCAACCAGCCGGCCCTTGCCTCCGGGCAACAAAGCAACCTCCGGGCCGTCTTCGGAGGCCGGCGCCCCTGCCGCCTCATCGCCGATCGCCGCGGCGCGATCGAGTTGTTGCAGCAGCCACCTGCCGCCTCGCGAAATGGCGATCGGCACGATATCGTAGCGCGTGCGGTCGATCGCCTTCAGCACATTGGCGGCCGAAAGGCGCGACACGTCGTGCTCGGCCGAACGCCCGCCATAGAGGATGGCCACTCTTGTCTTGTCGGTCATCGAAATCCCTCGACTGTCAAAAAATCAAATGGCGACGGCAATGCCGCGATTGGCAAAGAAGCGGTCGAAATCGGCCGGTGACAACACTGCGTCTGCCTGTGTGGCGGGCTCATGGCCGGACGGGTTGTGAAAGCGGAAACCTTCGTCGGATGCCGCGGTGATCAGCACCAGATGGCCGCCCTTCGAGGGCGGCTCTCGCTCGGGCCAGCGGATCGAGCTGCTGACCGACGCGATGAAGAAGCGCGTCCGCTGCATGATCGCCGGAATGTCTGATGTGGCGACATTGGTCATCACCTCGGCGCGCAGGCCGAAGGCTTCCTTCACGAAGCTGACGAAGGGCGCGTAGATCAGCCCCTTGATCGATCCCTCATTGACGACATAGCCGCCATATAAGGTGCAGCGCCTGGCAAGTTCGATCGTCGGCACGATCTCGCCGCGGCTGGCCAGGATCATCTTGAGGCAGGCCATGCCGCAGATGTTGGCGGCCCAGATTGCGTATTCGTCGAGGGTCTCCGCCCCGGATCGCCTCCACAGCGGATCGCGCCTGAGCGCAACATCCGCGCCGTCGGCGAGCACGTCCAGCGTCATGTCAGGCGTTTCCCACTGGCTGAAAAACGGCACGGTTTCAGGCGGCGGGCTCATGCGGTCTCCTCGGTCGGCTGGTTCCATCTCGTATACGAGGATACGAGATGGATGAAAAGCCGTGACATTCAGTGGCGCGACCCAGAAGATGTCATCTTCCGTTTCGGTCAACCATCGCTGACTCCGGGGTTAGCGGAAGCCTCTCCCGCCTTCGTCATCCACAGGCGGAGCAGGAGCGAAGCTCCGTCGCGGAGACCCGAGGATGACGAACGTGGTGAATGCTGCGCGCCGCCTACTCGGCCTTCGCCCAGCCGAAAACCAGCCACGCATATTTCGATTTTTCGTAGGGTTCGACAGTGTAGGTCATCTGCATGTCGCCGTCCTTGGCGTAGATATCCAGCCGGGGCGCCGTATCCAGCTCGAGCCACGCCGAACTCTTGCTGAACGACCAGGTTCCGCACCAGACGCAAGGCCCCGACGTCGGATCCCCGGGCTGGTGAAAATTGTAGCGGCCGTCCGCCGTGATCTCCAGATAATCGAACGCCCCGTAAAACGCGGTCACCGTCTGCTGGAACTCACTGGCGGCCGCTTCCTGTTCCGGTGTCGGCGCATCCTTCATATCGCGCGGCGGCCGGATGGCTCCGCCGTTGAGTTTCCATTTGCCGACAAAATCCTTCTCGGTCGGAAGATATTCCTCCTGGGCCTGCGCCGATGAAATATAAGCAAAAGATGATATACTTGTGAGGCCAACGGCCCCGATTGCAAATAGAAGCGTGGCGGCACAGATCGCCCTTGCTGGGTTTTGCATAAAAAAAATATCTCCACGGGGGTAAGGGGAGTTTTATTGAAAATTTGTGGCGGACGTTGCTTCGGGACCGATTCCCGCCCGCCATTTGCACGGTTAGCATCGGGGCCACCGATCTGGCAACGCAAGGCAGCCTCTCTCCAGCATCGCCCATGCGTCCGCGATCCCGGCCGGCTGAATATCGGCAGCTTAGAAGGTGATCTTCACCGAAGCGGCGCTGCGACGATGCGGGCCGTGATGGACGGCCTCGATGTTGTTGCCGTCCGGATCGAGCAGGAAGGCGGCGTAATAGCCGGGGTGATAGGGCCGTTCGCCCGGCGCGCCATTGTCCGTGCCGCCGGCCGCCAGCCCGGCCTTGTAGAAGCCGTCGACCATGGCGTGGTCCCTTGCCTGGAAAGCCAGGTGATGGCGGCCGGTGAGTTTTCCCTGTGCGGCCCGGCTGTCGGCAGTGGAGACAAACAGCTCGTCGGCCCAGAAAAAGTCGGCGCCGCTACCGCCGATCGGGACATCGAGCGCCTGCAGGACCGCCTCGTAGAAACGCCGGCTGGCCGCGAGGTTTCTGACCACCAGTTGGATGTGGTCGATGAGCCGGCCGCGATGCAATTCCTGGGTTTCCATGAAAACGCCTCCTCGTGTGGGTTCGAATTTAGGTTGGGATAGGGCGTCGTCAATGCGGATACTTCCCAGCAGACAAAGGGCCCACCGGGAGGGGATCCGGCGGGCCTTTGGAAAGCATGTCTAGCCTTCAGGGGTCTGAGGGGGGATCAGACCTGGTAAGAACCTTTGTTGGCCGCGGAGGTTCCACCCGAACAAAAAAATTGCCGATGGCCCGTCCGCGGAATTCAAGCAGTGGAGGCGATTTCTTCGCGAGACCACTCACAGTTTGGAACCTTCCGCTCGCAACCGGGTTTGGTGGCGCGGTGGGAGGAATTGCGATTGGATTGTTTTCAGAGGCTCGAAGCGCTGGTCGACAGCGCCGGTGTCGACGATATCGAGGAAGCAACCGCTCTGCTGCGCCGGTTCAAGGGCAGGTCGCGCGAGGTCGCGGCAGCCATCGACGAATTCATGCTCGATTTCATGACCTTGGTCTTCGTCGTCGAAAACGGCGAAGAAGGTTTCGAAAGGCCGGTCCGCAAGCTCGCTCGCACCAGGCTTTCAAAGCTTGAGCGGCTGGTGACTGTAACGGCGGAGGAAAAGCCGGCTTCCAGCGCCGGCCTATCCCTTCAGGATGGCGGCTAGCCTTGGAATGCCTTCGCTCACCGCGCGCCGGTCGGCGAGCGTGAAGGACAGCCGCAGTGTGTTGCGCCCGGTGCCATCGGCATAAAAGGCGTTGCCCGGCACGAAGGCGACCCGCGCTTCCTTCACCGACCGAGCCAGAAGCTCGGTGGCGTCGGCCCCTTCCGGCAGTGTCACCCAGACGAACATGCCGCCTTCCGGGCGGCTCCAGGTCACGCCTTCGGGCATGTGGGCTTCCAGTGCCGAGAGCAGCCCGTCGCGGCGCTCGCGATAGGCGTCGATGAGTTTTTCCACCTGGCCTTCGAACACGGCTTCGGCGACGCGATGCATCACCACCTGGTTGATCGACGGGCTGTGCAGGTCCGAAGCCTGCTTCATCAGCACCAGCTTCTCGACAATGTGGCGCGGCGCGCACACCCAGCCGACCCGCATGCCCGGCGACAGGATCTTCGAGAACGAGCCGCAATAGAGCGTGCGCGCCTTGTCGATGCCGCCGGACCGGGCACAATCGAGCGCCAGGATCGGCGGCTCGCCCTCGCCGTCATAGCGCAGCGCGCGGTAAGCGGCATCCTCGATGACGGCGATGTCGAGTTCGCCGGCAAGGTCGAGCACCGCCTCGCGCTGCTCACGGTTCAGCGTGTTGCCGGTCGGGTTGGCGAAATCCGGCACCAGATAGGCGAATTTGGCCTTGCCGCCATTGGCGGCCGCCGCCGCGCGATAGGCATCGGGCGTCATGTTGCCGCCGGCCGGGGTCAGCCGGTCGTAGCGCGGCTCATAGGCGTTGAAAGCCTGCAGCGCGCCGAGATAGGTCGGCCACGTCACCAGCGCGGTGTCGCCCGGCGACAGGAACAGCTTGCCGAGATAATCCAGCGCCTGCTGCGAGCCGGAGGTGATGAAGATGTTGGCCTCGTCGCAGGCGACGCCGAGCTTGCCCATCTGCCCGGCGAGCCAGCGCCGCAAAGGCAGATAGCCTTCCGAGACCTGGTACTGCAGCGCCGCGCCCGCCTCGGCGCCACCCAGCACATCGGCATAGGCGTCGCGGATCGCCTCGGCCGGGAACAGCGCCGGATCGGGAATACCGCCGGCAAACGAGATGATGTCCGGCTGGTCGAGCAGCTTCAGCAGCTCGCGGATTTCGGACGCTTTCATGCGCGACGAGCGCGAAGCCAACAGGTTCATAAGGGTCACGGCACGCCTCCCCGACGCTGCAATATAGGTCAACTTGACTGACCTATATCCCCTCTTGGCCGCGAATTGAAGTGTGCCTGAACGGTTTCCCGAATGCGCCAGCACTGGCGCACTGCTCGAACGCCGCGAGCAGTTCCACAAAAGTGTTGCAGCGTTTTCCGACCGCCTAAAGGCTCTTCTTGTAGCCGAGATGGCTGCCGGTGAAGCCGAGGCTTTCGTAAAAACGATGCGCGTCCGCCCGCCCTTTGTCGGTGGTCAGTTGAACGAGGCCGCAGCCGCGCGCGCGGCACGCGTCGATCGCCCATTCGATCATCTGCCTGCCGATGCCGTCCGAGCGCCTGTGGCCGGCGACCCGAACCGCCTCGATCTGGCCGCGCCACGCGCCCTTGCGCGAGAGCCCGGCAAGGAAAGTTACCTGCAAGGTGCCGACCACCTCGCCGCCATCCACGGCCACCGCCAGCAGCTGATTGGGATCGGCGTCGATGGCGTTGAAAGCGTCGACATAACCTTGCGCCAGCGGCAAGGAAGCGTCCTCGCGGCCGGCGCCAAGCGGATCGTCGGCCAGCATGGCCACGATATCAGGCAGGTCGGAGGCCTGCGCACGGCGGAAGGTGATCATGGTGTCGAGATATCGCGAGGCGGCGGCAGCGGCAAGATTTGAATACGTTCCCACTAGGCGCGGGCTAAACTTCGCCCTCATAAACCCGCTGCGCCTGCGTCAGCGCCTCATCGAGCCGCGCGCCCTCGGCATATCCAGCCAGGTTCCGCGGCCGCTCCATGTCAGGCATCAGCCTCGGACACGGCTCGGCGGCGCCGACCACCATCCGCACCGGGATGACGCCGGCCCAAACCGGATGCCCGTAATCCTCCTCGTCGTCGCCGACGCCCTTGGCGCGTACCTTCGCCGATGCCTCTTCAATACGCATGCCGATCACCGTCGTCGCCTTGGCCTCCTGCGCCGAGATCGGCCTCAGGGTCTCGCTCCGGCCGGGATAGAAACGGTCGACGACGCCGGCCAGCGCCTTCAGTTTCTCCTGCGGCTCGTCGACGATTCGCGCCGTGCCGAAACACATCGCCGAGCGGTAGTTGGCCGAATGGTTGAAGCCCGAGCGCGCCAGCACCAGCCCGTCGAGATGCGACACCGTGAGACAGGCCGGCGTGCCGCCGCGCAGATTGCGCAGCATGCGGCTGGCCGACGAGCCGTGCCAGTACAGCATGTCGTCCTCGCGCCAGTGGATGGTCGGCGTGCAATAGGGCTGGCCATCGAACGTATAGGCGACATGGCACAGCAGCCCGGCATCCAGCACCGCGAAGACTGCCGCATGGTCGTAGCTGCCGCGCTCGTGCAGGCGCTTGACGCGGTTGCGGCTGGTGGTCGGAAAACTGGCTGGCGTGTCGTTCACGGCTTGCATCCTTGGTTGTCGTCTGCCAACCATGCGCCATGACATTGGTCGATAAAAGAACCAATCCCATGAAGAAAAACCGGACCAATTTTCCGGATTGGTCGGCGCTGATCCCGGTCCTGCCGGGCGACGGCCCGCGCAGCCGCGAGCTTTATGCGGCGCTCAGGCGGCTGATCGAGACCGGCGCGCTGGCCACCGGGGCGAAACTCCCGACCACCCGGGATCTCGCACAGCGCTTCGGCCTGTCGCGTTCGGCGGCGGTTGCCTGTTTCGAAATGCTGATCTCGGAGGGGTTTGCGGTCGCCAAGGTCGGCGCCGGCACCTTCGTCGCGCCTGATGTGCCGCATCTGCCGCTGACGCTGATCAAGCCGCGTCCAGCGGAGATCGACGTCGCGGCGTCGCTACCTTGCGGCCTTGGCGTTGCGGTCTCCGATCCGCGCACGCTTGATATGTTTCGCATCCTTCTGTCGCGCCCCCTCCCCCGCCCCGGACCGGAGCATTTCCGCTATGGCGACCCGCGCGGCGGCCTGCCGCTGCGCACGGCAATTGCCACCTATCTCAGGACCGCACGCGGCGTGCGCTGCGACGCCGGCCAGATCGTGCTGACGTCGGGCACGCAGCAGGGGCTCGATCTCCTGGTGCGTGCAGCACTTCGTCCCGGCGATGCCGTCTGGATCGAAAACCCCTGCTATCCCATGGCGCACGCCGTGCTGGCCGGCAGCGGGGCCACGGTTTTTGGCGTACCCGTCGACGCGGAAGGGCTCGATCCCGAGATCGGCGAAAGCCTGTGCTCCAAGGCGCGCGCGGCCTATGTCACGCCCTCGCATCAATATCCGCTCGGCGTGACGATGACGATGCGCCGCCGTCTCGCTTTGCTCGACTGGGCGCGGCGCAACGATGCCTGGATCATCGAGGACGATTACGACAGCGAGTTCCGCTATGCCGGCCCGCCGCTGACCTCGCTGCAGGGCATGGACGGCTCGGGCCGTGTCGCCTATCTCGGCACCTTCTCGAAAATCCTCTTCCCCGGCCTGCGCATCGGCTATGTCGTGGTGCCCGAAGCGCTGCTCGATGCCGTGATGGCGGTCAGGGCGCGCTCCGACCGCTTCCCCTCGACGCTGGCCGAAGGCGCGCTGACCGACCTGTTGAACGAGGGCCATTTCGCCGCGCATCTCAGGCGCGTGCGCCGCCGGGTGCAAGCCGCGCGCGACGTGCTGGTCGCCGGCCTCGAGACGCATTGCGGCGATGCCCTCGAGGTAACCGTGCCCGAACAGGGGCTGCACTTGATGGCGACGCTGAAGCACGCCGGGCCGGACACGGCGATCGTCGAGGCGGCGAAGGCGGCAGGTGTCGGCGCCAGGGCCTTGTCCTCGATGTTCATCGGCGGGGCGTCCCGGCAAGGCCTGGTGCTGGGTTTTTCCGGGTTTTCGGACGAGGAACTGATGGCCGCGACGGTACGACTGGGTGGGGTGATGGGCCGCAGTCCCGGCCGCCAAACTACCTGATCCTGCTCAAACAATCCTAGGGCGAAGCAGGAGCGCAGCTCCGTCTCGGAGGCCTTCGGATGACGAAGTCCTCAATCCCCATCGGCGGGCTGGGCCTTGCCGCACTGCGCCAGCACCTTGCCGATGGCCGCGCTTGAACCCTTCAGCGGAAAGCTGATCTCGCCATATTTGGCTGAACTGACCGACACATCGCCCTTGCCGCGCAACAGGTCGAGCAGCGGATCGGCTTTCGCCAGGTTGACCACGAAGTAGTTGTACATGGCCTCCAGCTGCAGCGCCTTAGTTACCGTCTTGCCGTCGGCCTTGAACGCGAACGAACCGCTGATGCCAGGCTCCAATTGCCGGCCGTTGGCGCCGAGATCGTAGCTCAGCACCGGCGTGTCGAAACAGGTCAGCATCAGATACGCATCGCCTTTCGGCCCGCCGCAGACCGAGGCCGTCAGCACGCTGCCGCCCTCGTCTTCCTCCATCCTGGCGCTCCAGCCGCCGCACGACGCGGCAAACGCCGGTTGCGCGGCCTGCAGGACCGCTACCGCACCGGCGACGACGAGATGTGCAACTCTCATGGCTCCCCCAACTGCCTTCAGGGCATTTGCAGCGCCCGTCGCAAGCATATAGGAAAAAGCGATCCGATGGCATTGCCCCTTGCGGCAGCCGGTCCTGTTTCGCGGAGAGTTGGATTGAGAGCCTGCATTCGCCTGTGTCTGTCCTTTGCCGCCCTGCTGGCCTTGCCGCTCACCGCTCATGCCGAGTGGAAGCCGGTCGAGAAGATCGAGCCCTACGCGATCTCGGGCCAGTCCGGCGCCGAACTCTACCGCTCGATCGGCGAGAAAGGGCCAAAGCTCGGCATTGCCCGCGCCATCGCCTACACCAATTTCAAGCTGACCTGGGGGCTAAGGGATTACAAGCCCAGCGGCAAGGACTGCGTGCTGACGGCCGGGCGGCCGAAGCTGATCGTCACCTACACTTTGCCGAAACCCTCCCGCTCCCTCCCGCCCGCCGTCCAGAAGAACTGGGACACCTTCATCGCCGGCGTCGCCGCCCATGAGAAGGTGCATGGCGCCAGCATGGTCCAGATGGTCCACGACATCCAAGCCGCGACGGACGGCCTGACCGTCGCCGACGATCCCAAATGCAGCAAGACCAGGGCCGAGGTGGTCAAGCGGCTCGACGCGATCTCGAAGGCGCGGGTGCAGGCAAGCCGCGACTTCGACCGTATAGAATTCGGCAATGGCGGCAATTTGCAGAAACTGGTTTTTTCGCTCGTGACCGGCCCCTGAAGCCACCTGACACGGATCAGGAGGCGGGCACTGATGACTTACCAGGCGCAGCAATTGAAGCTGCCGATCTCCCCCCTTGCGAGGGAGATGGCCGGCAGGCCAGAGGGGAGTCTGACAGAACTCGGCCCCTTCCAGCTACTGCGGTATGGGCGCGAGGTGCGAGCCCTCACCGCGTTTCCGCGTTCGCTCTCAGCTCGGCCCGCTTCTCGTCCGACACCACGGCCAGATCCAGCACCTTCTGCAATTCGGCCGCATGGCGGAAGGACGGTTCGGCCTGCACGCCCGTGCGCACCGCGTCAGTGAAACGCTGGTAGTTGGTCTCCACCGTGCCGGGGTCGAGCTCTTCCCATATGGCGTTCTCGACATTCTCCCCCACGCATGCCTTGAGCGTCGAACCGTCGAGATTGTGCACCACTTCGATGCCGCCCTTCTCGCCATAGATGCGCAGACGCAGTTCGTTGAGATGGCCTGTTGCCCAGCGGCTGGCATGCACCACGCCGAAGGCGCCGTTGGAAAAATCCAGCGTCATGGCGAAGCTGTCATTGGCGTCGAGTCCGTAGTCGCCGATGCGGTTGCCGGGCGCCTTGTCGAAGGCGCGCAGCCGGCAGAAGACATGGTCGATGTCGACGGCTGCGCCATAGCTGGCGAAATCGAGGATGTGGATGCCGACATCGCCGAGCACGCCATTGGAACCGTGGCCGCGCGACAGCCGCCACAGCCATTTCGGATCGGTGCGCCAGTCGCCCCAGAATTTCGACACCAGCCAGCTTTGCAGGTAGGACGCCTCGACATGCCTGACCGTGCCGATCTCGCCCGCTTGCACCATCTGGCGCGCTTTCTGCAGCGCGGCCACATTGCGATAGGTGAGGTTCACCA
>NZ_RZRA01000007.1:0-24875 GCF_003998945.1 Mesorhizobium sp. M7A.F.Ca.CA.003.01.2.1
CCCATGCATCGATCATCGTCTTTTCGCCAAGCTCTGCCTTGCCGCGATCCTGAATGCCCTTCTCCCCGATCGCCCAGACAGGCTCGTAGGCAAAGAGGATTTCCGCCTTCGGTTGATCGCCGCTCAGCTCCTGCAGCGCGCCGAGAACTTGTGCCGTCAGCACCGCCTCGGCGCGGCCTGATTCACGCTCGTCCAGCGTCTCGCCGACGCAGATCAGTGGCACGAAACCGTGCCTGACAGCAGCTGCCGTTTTCAGTCCGACAGTCGCATCCGTCTCGCCGAAATGCTCCCGGCGCTCGCTATGGCCGAGTTCGATTACATCCAGCCCGCAGTCTTTCAACATCACTGGCGAAATCTCTCCCGTCCACGCGCCGGCATCGGCCCAATGCATGTTCTGGGCACCTACCTTCACGCGGGTGTTGGCTAGTGCCGCCTTGACCTGGCGCGCGGCGGTGAACGGCGGAATGACGAAAGGCTGTATCGCCTGATCGAAACCAGGCACGAAGGCGGCCAACGCATCGGCGAACAGCAACGCCTCGGCAAGCGTCTTGTTCATCTTCCAGCTCGTGCCGACCCAATATGGGGCCATTGTTTTTCTCCTTCGATACTTTTGCGGCCGAAGCCGGCTTCCGGGCGACGTATTCGCTCAAGTCCGAGGCTTGAGACTGTCCCGGCCACTGTCGACGTAAGGCGCCCAGAAATCCACCGACTCGCGGATCATCTCGATAACCTGATGGTCGACTGGTTCCCTCTCCCTGAAGGAAAGTTCAAGGCAAATTTCATTGTCGGTTCCACCACCCTGCCGAACCGCGTCCAGCAACTTCTGCGGCACTATGCGGCCATCCTTGTTGTAGGCGGCCGTGAACGGCCAATGGCCGCCCTTGTTCATGGAAGACTGCTTGATGTGGATGATCGGAGATTGCAATGGAAACGCTTTCGCCCAGGCGTAGGGATCGGTGTCGGCAGGGTTGGGTGAGGTCACGTCGCCATGGTCGATATCGACCATCATCTTCATCGGTATGGGCAGCTTCGCTGCGTCGATGGCGCCTTGCAGCGTGACGCAGCTTTCGATCGTGTGGCCGAACTCGCGGCCGACCGACATCGGCTCCCAGAACAGGTATGTCAGCCCCGCCGCCCTGGCGTGTTCGGCAACCTCGCGCCAGCATTCGAGCGCGATATCGAGAAGTGCTGCCCGCCGTTGCGGATCGTCAAAGTCCTTGTAGGTGAAGATGGCGAACTGCGTGCCCATGCCTGGCGCGCCGAGTTCGGCGGAAATGTCGGCGAAGGTCTTGAACCAGTCGACATAGTAGCGCCGGACGTCGGCGTCCGGGTGGCCGAAATGGTTGAGCCGGCCATAAGGTCCGGTCATGCCGGAGGTGATCCTGACACCGGTCCGCGAAAGCGCGCTGTTGAACAGGCGCAGGAATTTGGCAATCGTGGCCGCCGGCCAGCCCGGATTGACGAATTCATGCGTCAACTGCACGTCGCGAATGCCGATGCCATAAGCAATCGCGTCGATCAAATCGTCTGGATCGGCGAAGCGATTGACCAGAGGATTGGTGTTGAGGGAAAGCGTGAAGGCCATCAGTCCGCCGTCGCCATGATGTTACCGAACCAATCTTCGAACGCTTTCCGCTCGGCCGCATTGATATGCAGGCCATGCTTTGTGCGGCGTTCCAGTATATCGGCTGATGTGCCAGCCCATTCGGTCTCGACCAGGAACTTTGCCTCCCGTTCATACAGATCGGGACCGAAGCGTCGGCCGAGATCAGCCTCGCTTTGCGCGCCGGCGAGCAATTGCCTGGCGCGGGTGCCGTAGCTTCGAGCGTAGTGCTTCACCAACGACGGGCTGAGCCATGAAAATTCGACATGCAGATCGCTCAGAAACTGCTCGAAGTCCGCATTGGGCAGGTCGCCCCCCGGCAAGGGAATTTTGGCCGTCCAGGCTTTCTTCATCGTCGGAAAGAATGGCTGGATCTTTTCCAGCGCGTGTTCCGACAGCTTGCGGAAGGTGGTGATCTTGCCGCCGAACACCGAAAGCAGCGGTGCGTTGCCGTTGGAGGCGTCGAGTTCGAAAATATAGTCGCGCGTCACCGCGCTTGGATTGTCGGCATTGTCGTCATAGAGCGGACGCACACCGGAGAAGCTGTAGACCACGTCCTGTGGCGTCAGCTGCCGCTTGAAATAGCGATTGACCACCTTGATCAGGTAGTCGACTTCGCTGGCCTCGGCGACCACTTCCTCGGGCCTGCCTTCGTAGGGAATGTCGGTCGTGCCGATCAGCGCCAGATCGTTCTCGTACGGGTTGACGAAGATCACCCGCTTGTCGTTGTTCTGGATGAGATAGGCCTGCCGCCCCTCCCAGAATTTGGGCACGACGATATGGCTGCCTTTTACAAGCCGGACATTGCGCGTCGAATTCTGCCCGGCGACGCGGCTGACAATGTCGTTGACCCAGGGACCTGCTGCGTTGATCAGAGCGCGCGCGCGGACTTTCGTGACGGCGCCCGTGCGACCATCCTGCATGTCGATCGACCACAGTCCGCCTTCACGGCGCGCCGCGACACAGGCGGTGCGCGTGAGCACTCTGGCGCCTCGCTGCCTTGCATCGAGCGCATTGAGCAGCACCAGGCGCGCATCGTCGACCCAGCAGTCGGAATATTCGAAACCGCGCTTGAATTCGTCCTTGATCGGCGCGCCTTCAGGCGAGGTCCTCAGGTTCAGCGTTCTTGTCCCAGGCAGCCGTTTGCGGCCGCCAAGGTGGTCGTAGAGAAACAGCCCGAGCCGGACCAGCCATGCCGGCCTATCCTGCGGGCTGTGCGGTAGAACGAAGCGCATCGGCCAGATGATATGCGGCGCCGCCTCGAGCAGCACCTCGCGTTCGATCAGCGCTTCGCGAACCAGCCTGAATTCATAATATTCGAGGTAGCGCAGGCCGCCATGCACCAGCTTGCCGGAACGCGAACTGGTGCCTTGCGCGAGATCGTCTTTTTCGCACAGGATGACGGACAGGCCACGACCTGCAGCATCACGCGCTATGCCGGCTCCATTGACGCCGCCGCCGATCACGAAGAGATCGACGACATCTGTTGTATTGCTCAAGATCTTGCTCCTGTGCGGTGCGCCATGCCCTTCCACACCGGCCGAAGCGCCTGGCGCGCCGCAACGAAGGAAGGGAAGAGCGCATCGTATGTTTGCGAAAGCGCCTCGTCATAGGCATCGCAGTCGCCGAGAAGCGGCGTCACCCATTCGGCGGCGCAGTCTTCCATGGAGCCGTAGACGCCGAGCCCGACCGCGGCCATCATCGCGGCACCCGCCGCGCCGGCTTCCTGGCGGCTGCTGGTGCGCACCTGCGCCCTTGTCGCCGCCGCGATGATGCGACGTAGAGACGGACTGCGCGCTGCGCCGCCCGACAGGCGGATCTCACTCGGCACGGCGCCCATCGCCTGGTAGCAATCGCGAGCGGCGAAGGCCAACCCCTCGAGCACGCCGCGTGCCAGATCGCCAAAGCCATGCTTGACCGAAAGGCCGATGAAGCCGGCGCGTGCGTCAGGGTCGACGAACGGCCCTCTTTCGCCGGCTAGCGATATGTAAGGCTGGTAGATCAGCGATCCCGGCTCCGATGCTTCCATCCAAGCGTCGAGCGCCTTCAGCAACTCGTCATGAGAAGGTTTGCCGCCAGCCGTGGCGAGCACGTCGCGCGCAAGGCCAAGCACCCAGTCTATGTTGAGCGTCGCCGCCATGTTGGATTGCAATTGTGCAAAGGCGCCCGGAATAGGCATGGCGATCGTGTAGCCGGAGCCATCTGCGTTCAGCACGACATCGTCGGGAGTGGCTGCGAAGCGCGTGTGTATGCCGGTCGAGCCGATGACCGTGCAGCCGACATTGCCCGAGGGATCATAGAGGCCGGCTCCGAGCGCCGTCATGACCATGTCGACGTAGCCCAGCACCACCGGCGTGCCTTCGAGCAGGCCGGTCTCCGCCGCCGCCGATCGCGATAGCGGATGATGGTCGGTGGTGCCTTCGAGCATGGGAGGCAACAGGCGGCGATGCGTCGTCAGATCCAGGATGTCGAGGGCTTCGTCGGAATAGGTGCGCGACCGAAAATCGCCGAAGGTGAAGGTTCCCTCGGAGGGATCGGTGGCGCGTTCGCCCGTCATCTTGAAGTAGAGCCAATCCTTGCAATGCAGTGCGGTGGCCGCCCGCTCCAGCATGTCGGGATGGTTCTTTTTCATGAAGGCAAGCTGGGCGCCTTGCTGGCAGGAATTCAGCCCCGTGCCGGTCAGTTCGAACCGCCTGCGATCCCGGGGATCGGCGCGCATCTCGTCCACCAAACGTCCGGCGCGGGCATCGAGCCACAGCCAGGCGCGCGAGACAGGCATGCCGTCGCTATCGATCAGCCAGGTTCCGTCGCCTTGCCCGGTGATGGCCACCGCCGCGATTCGTTGCGCGAGGTCGGGAATCTTGGCCGCGAGATCGCGAACGGTCCGCGCCATGTCGCGCCAGGTCTGGTCGAGGTCCTGCTCGGCGCCGCCGCCTTCCAGCGTGACGAAGCTATTGGGCACCGACGTCATGGCGAGCTGCCGCCCGGACAGATCGAAAGCGATCGATTTGATCACCGACGTTCCCGCGTCGATGCCGATCAGCAGGTCTTTCATGCCGCAAATTCCGATTGGTTGCGAAGGCAGTTCACGAGGGCAGTCATTTCGTAGAAGAGACAGGGGGTGTCCGCAAGGACACCCCCTGTGCAGGTATTACTCAGACAGCACGAAGGGTGCGGTGTACTTGTCGACATTGTCCTTGGTGATGAGAAGGCAATCGAACAGCTGCTTCTCGGTCGCCGCACCGGTGGCACCCGTCTTGATAAACGAGTCCGCCTGCTGCACGGCCTTGGCCGAGAAGATGGCGACCGGCTGCAGCACGGTGTACTGCAGTTCACCGGACTTGATCGCCGCAACCGCGTCCGGGGAGCCGTCGAAGCCACCGACCTTGATGCCGGCGAGCTTGCCAGCTTCCTTCAGCGCCGCAACCGCGCCGAGAGCCATTTCGTCATTGCCGCTGATCACGGCGATGATGTCGGGATTGGCTTGCAGCATGCTCTGCATCTTGTCGTGGCCCTGGGTACGATCCCAGTTGGCGACCTGCGAAGCAGCCTTTTCGAGATCCGGGTACTGGCTCAGCACAGTCGCGTAACCGTTCGAGCGCGTGGCGGCATTGTTGTCCGACGGGGCGCCGAGCAGTTCGACATATTTGCCCTTTTCACCGACGGCCTGCACCCACTGCTGGGCACCGAGAGCAGCGCCCTGCGCGTTGTTGGAAACGAGCTGCCCCTTGGCGAGGCCTTCCTGGTTGATCTCGGCATTGACAAGGAACACCGGGATGTTGGCTGCAATCGCCTTCTTCACCGCACCGACAGAGCCGTCGGCGTTGGCCGGATCGAGAATGATCGCCACCGACTTGTTGGTGATGGCGGTGTCGATCAAATTGCTTTCGGTATTGGTATCGCCCTTGTGGGCGCCGACATTGGCCGTATAGCCAAGCTTCTCGGCCTCGGCCTTGGCGACGTTGCCCTCGGTCAGCCAGTAGGGATTGGCCGGATCGTTGACGATGATCGAGATCAGGCCCGCGGCTGACGCGGCGGCCGTGAACCCAACGACCATCGCGGCCGCGAGCAGACTTTTCAGCATGGTTTTCATGTACATTCCTCCAATGATTACGCGGTGTTGCTGCCAGTTCACCTGGCAGTCTTCCCTTGGGCAGGATTGGCCGGTTCGGCCTTCCCCCGTTTCTGAGAAGTCGGTTGGCCACCTGTCGCGCTTGGGAGCTTGCTGCGGCGGCGATACTGAACGGCATTGAGGAGCACGGCGAGCACGATGACCGCGCCGGTGAACACTGTCTGCCAGTAGGATGAGATGCCGATGATCACCAGACCGTCGGACAGGAAGCCGATGACGAAGGCCCCGAGCAGGGTTCCGCGGATGTTGCCGCGGCCGCCGGTCAGTGCCGCGCCGCCGATGACGACGGCCGCAATGGCCGTCAGTTCGTAGGTGGTGCCGGCGGTCGGTCCCGCCGATGTAAGCTGCGAGGACAGGATCAGGCCGGCAATGGCGGCGCAGATGCCCGACAGCACATAGACGGAAATCTGCACTGTCTTGACCGGAACGCCGGAGAGTTCGGCCGCGCGTTCATTGCCGCCCGAGGCGTAGAGCCAGCGCCCGAAAGCGGTGCGGTTCAGGACGATGCTGCCAATGAGCGCGATGACCACGAGAACCACGACGCCCGTCGGCACGCCGAACAAGCGGTTGAAGCCAAGCGCATCGAAGCCGGTGTTTCCGAGCTCCGGCTTGCCGCCGAGATTGTTGTAGGTCAGGCCGCTGGTCATCAGCAGCGCCAGGCCGCGCGCCATGTACATGACGCCGAGGGTGGCGACGAAAGCTGGAACCTTGAAGCGCGCGATGAGCACGCCGTTGATCAGCCCGACGACGGCGCCCAGCATGCAGGCCAGCACCGCGACCACCCACACCGGCGGATAGAGAACGACGCCCAGCCAACTCAGCGTCACCCCTTGCATCAGGAAGCCGGCAACGACGCCGGCCAAGCCCAGCGTCGACCCCACCGACAGATCGATGCCGCCATTGAGGATGACAAGCAGCATGCCGATCGCGAGGATTCCGAAGATGGCGACATGCGAGGCCATGGTCAGGAAATTCGCCACCGAGAGGTAGTAGGGCGACAGGATCGAAAAGACGACGATGATGACGATCAGGGCAAAGAAAGCGCGGCCCTCGAGCAGCAGCTTGGCGAGATCGAAGCCTTCGCTCGCGCTTGGACTGGACTGTTTTCTGGCCTGGCTGACATCGGTCATGGTGTGGGCTCCGAAATTCCTGGTGATCAGGCGACCACGGCTTCGCCCGAGGCGGCCATGATCTGCTCTTTGGTGGCATTGGCGCCGAATTCGGCTGAAATCCTGCCGCGGCGCATGACGACGATGCGGTGGGCAATGCTGAGGCATTCGTTGACCTCAGAGGTCGAGAAGACGACGGCAAGGCCCTGCGCAGCGCGTTCGCTCAGCAAGCGGAAGACTTCGGCCTTGGCGCCGACATCGATGCCGCGGCTCGGCTCGTCGAGAAGGATAACCTTGGGATTGGTCGTCAGCATCTTGCCGATGACGACCTTCTGCTGATTGCCGCCCGACAGCGATCCGATCATGGCGTTGCCGCCAGCGGTCTTGACGGTCACCTTGCGGATCGAGTCTTCGACCAGCTCTCGCTCTCTGGAACGAGACAGAAACAGGCCCCTGGCGAACGCTTCGATGCTGGCGAGCGAAAGATTACGACCGACGGTCATCGTCTGCACCAGCCCGTCGCGCTGCCGGTCCTCGGGGACCAGCACAAGCCCTCTGGAGATACGCTGGGCAATGCTCAGCCCCGAGACGTCCTCGCCTTCCAGCAGCGCCCGCCCGCCCGCCATCGGCACTCGTCCGGCGACGGCCTCCAGCAATTCCGTGCGCCCGGCACCCATCAGCCCGTAGATGCAGACGATCTCGCCTGCTCGCACGTCCAGCGACAGGTGATCGACGACGGAATAACCTGAGCCCGAAGTGTCGACGACGCTGACATCCTCGATCGATAGGGCGACTTCGCCGAATTCATGGCCGGTCGGCGGCGAGCCGAGATCGAAATTCTCGCCGACCATGTTGCGCACGATCCATTCGAGATCGATATCCCGGGCTTCGGCCGTCGCGGTAATCGCGCCATCGCGCAGGACAACGGCATAGTCGGTGATCTGCAGCGCCTCTTCGAGGTGATGCGATATGTAGACGATGGAGACGCCGCGGCTGGTCAGATCGCGGATCACCTTGAACAGAACTTCCACCTCGGTTGCGCTGAGCGCGGAGGTCGGCTCGTCCATGATGAGGATGCGCGAATCGACCGACAGTGCCCGGGCGATCTCGACGATCTGCTGTTGGCCGAGGCGCAGATCCTCGACCAGGGTCATCGGATCGATGTCCTCCTCGAGATCAGCCATCAGAGCGCGCGCCTGGCGTTGCTCCTCGGCGAAGTCGAGGCCGGTCCTGGTGCGCAGTTCGCGGCCCATGAAGATGTTGTCGCGAACGCTGAGGTTGGGCGCCAGGCTGAGTTCCTGGTGGATGATCGAGATGCCGCGATCGCGCGCGTCCGAGGACGAAGAAAAGCTGACGAGATTGCCGTCGAGCACGATGTCGCCGGATGTCGGCGTGACCACGCCGGAGAGGATCTTCATCAGCGTCGACTTGCCGGCGCCATTCTCTCCGAACAGCGTGGTGACCTTGCCGCGATGGATGTCGAAATTGACGCCCTTGAGCGCATGGACGCCGCCATACGACATGACGATGTTGCGCGCCGAAAGCACGGCGTCGCCAGTCGCGGGTCCGGTGTCGGCAGTCGGTTTCATTTGACGTCCAGCCTCACGGGGGTGACGAGCCAGCTCTTCGGGTTGACCAGCTTGAATGCGCCGACCACCGATATGGTCTTGCCGGTCAAGGTGCTCGTATCGACCTTGGCCAGGACTTCCTTCTTCATCTCATTGTTCAGCGCCGAACCGGCGTCCTGGTACTCAATCTGGTTGGTGAACTGGCCGAATGTGATCTTGCCCGTGGCGTCACGCAGTTCCGTCCCGTTGATTGCCGGTCCCGTCTGCACGCGGATCATCAACGTATCTGGCACGCCGTCGACGGCGACCTTGTAGATGCCAGATTTTCCTTCGCCGACGACGCCGGTGAACTTGACTGAAATGACCGGTCCGACGCCCGCAGGCACACCGTATTCCTTTTCCGCCGTTGCCCTGTCCTTGGCAATCGCCGTCGCCACCGTCACCGCGTCGGCGGCGCGTGCCTCGACATCGGCCTGCACCTTGGGAAATTCCGACTTGCCGTAGTCAGCGGCGGAAAACACGGCGCTGCGAACGTCGCCTGCCGACCCTATCCTGACCACGTTGGTATCGAGCGCCATGGCGCCGAGCAGGACGACAACCGCGGCGCTGGCAAGTGCCCGACGCAGGGCGGGCGAGGCAGGCCTGGTCGATGCAGTGGCGGCTTTCGCGCTCATGACGCAACCGCCAGCAAGGCTGATCCGCGCTTGTCACGCATTTGGCGATCCTCCGTTCATATGGCGCTTCGCGCCATTGGGTTTGTTCTGTTCGACAAGGGCACGAGCGGTGGATTCGTCGGTGATCAGGCCGCTCAGATAGCGGCTTTCGAGCACCGCTTTGATAGCGCGTATTTTCACTTTGCCGCCGGCGACGGCGACGATCCGGCGGCCCTTCAACTGGTCCCGCGGGAGTGCCAGGATTCTTTCCGACAGCGCCGTTTCCACTGGGCGTCCCTGGTCGTCGAAGAAGTGGGCGAGCAGCTCGCCGACGCCGCCATCGCGTTTGACCTCATCGATTTCGGAATGTTCGATCATGCCGGTGGCGACCAGCGAAGCTTCCCGCTCGGCGGTCCCTATGCCGACGAACATCAGGTCGGACCGGCTTGCGAGGTCGAAGACATCGCTGATGCCGCGCTGCCCAAGCAGCACCTCACGGTCCTCCGCGGTGTTGGCGACAAAAGGCACCGGCATCACATAGGCCTGCGCGCCGGTCCGCTCGGCCAGCCGATGCATGACGTCGTGCGGGTTGGCCGCGAACTTGCGCGTCACACCGCCAAGCAGCGAGACGAAACGGATATGGGCGGCGGCGGTGCGCGTCAGATACTCGACGCTTGCGGCAAGGGTACGGCCGTGGCCGACGCCGATCAGCATGTCCTCGCCGCGATCGATCTCCCGCTTCAGAAACTGAGCGCCGGCGATGCCAAGCGCCTTCAGCGGCAGCTCGTCCTGATCGAGATCCGGAACGACCTCGCAGTAATCGAGCCCGTAAGCATTGATCAGCTGCTGCTCGAGGTCGATGCATTCGCCGACGTCGCCGTCGATGATCACCCTGACCAGGCCATCCTGGGTGGCCCGCGTGATGAGCCGATGCGCCTTGAGGCTGGTCAGGCCGAGCCGCTTGGCCACCTGGGCCTGCGTCAGACCCCCGGCATAGTGAAGCCAGGCCGCGCGGGTGGCGAGGCTGGACTCATGATCGCGGTTAGCGGTTCCGCCGGATTTCAAGCCATCTCCTCCCTGAGATGATATTATTATCTTTGTGTGCAAAAATTTTCACATCCCTGCATCGCTGTCAATCCCCCGCCGGGTTGGGCGCATGCACATGCGGGCAATTCACAGGTCTCGCCCTTCCCGAAACGCCGGTCTGCCGGCATTCGGCGGGCAACATCGACCTATTAGGAGGTGAGCATGTTACTCGATCATACAGTTGTGTTAATTTAACGTCAATCTATGTTACCTCACGCCTAAGCCAGCAGAATTGCATGGCCATCGGCTATCCAGATTTTCTTCTAACTAGCTGTTTTTCAGGGATAATATCTAATATCGGCAAAATCCCAATCCGCCTGTGAGTTGGGCGATTTGCGGATGCGGCGCATCCATGGGCAAACCAACCGGATTGCCTTGTGAAGAGCATCGGTGACGGACTGATCAACCCAGCCGCATCAGGTTCCGGTCCTCGAGTTCCACAATTGCGGCCTCGACTTCCCTTGCAAGGCGCCCGGCGCTCCAGCCCAGCGCCTGTCCGGCAATCGCCGCAATCGCCTGCAGGTCGCGGCCTGTCAGGGAGCCTGATATCGCCAAGGTGCTGCGGCGCATGACGATGTCGGCCAGATGTTCGACGAACTCGTTGCGGACGATGTAGTCGATTTCCGATTTGCTGTAGCTTTCTGAATCCGGCAGCCGACCCTCATCGCCCGACCCATGCGTGGCGATCTGCGTGGCTCTGGTGCCGTATCGCGACAGCAGCGCATCGAGACGCCGTTCCTCAGCGCCCGTCTTCGAGCGAGCCAGAGCCAGCCAACTTGCTCGCGCTGCGGCATTGGTCGGGAAATCCCTGCCGCCGCCGATCGGCATGGCTTGCGTCGTCACCTTGCGGCTGTGCTGCAGGCGGCCGAGCACGGTGTCGGCGACTTCCTCGGCAAAGCCGCGAAAGGTCGTCCACTTGCCGCCGACCAGCGAGATGACCGCGAAAGGTCTGTTCCGATCCGGCTCGGCGACCGGCGCGGAGTGGTCACGGCTGATCAGCCCGGGCAGCGATGCATCGGAGGCCGGCAGCGGCCTGATGCCGCTATAGGCGTAGACGATCTGGTCGCGCTCGAACGCCATTCCCGGCAGCAGAGTCCGCACGCTGTCGAGCAGGTACTCGACTTCGTCGGGCTCGCAGCGCACCGCGTCGGGATTGTCGGCCTTGATGTCGGTGGAGCCGACCAGCGCCAGGCCGAGATAATCGTAGATGAGGCAGATGCGGCCGTCATCGGCTTCGAAATAGAGCATGCGCCCGGCCAGGCTTTTGACCAGTTCGTCATGCTTGAGCAGGACGTGCGAGCCCTTGGTGCCGCCGATCATCTTCGACGGCGCGCCAAGCAATTCGTTGACATCGTCGATCCACGGACCGGCGGCGTTGACCACCAGCTTCGGCCGCACCGAAAAGGCCGCGCCGTTTTCCGGCTGGAAGGTCAGTACCCCATCGGCGGACTTGACCAGCGCCGTATAGTTCGCGCTGGCCGAGGCCGCGTTTGCCTGCCGCCCATCGAGGATCAGTTCAAGCACGAGCCTTTCGGGGTGGCTTATCTTGGCGTCGTAGTAGGTGCCGGTGGCGACGATCGAAGGATTGAGCGCCGGCATCCCGCTGAGCGCCTGGCGCCGCCCGACCATGCGGTGGCGCGGCATGACCTGGTTTCGCGAGCCGTAGAAATCATAGATCATCAGGCCGATCTTGATCAGGATGGCGCCGCGGCTGCGCGGTGCGCTGGTCGAGCCGAACAGCGTCCGCAAGGCCGCCAACATGCCCTTGCTCCAGGAAAAGATCGGGATGACGGTCGGCAGCGGGCTGACATAGTGCGGCGCGTTCTTCAAAAGCAGATTGCGTTCAAGTGTCGACTGTGCGACCAGCCCGAACTCGCCGGTTTCGAGATATTTCAGGCCACCGTGAATGAGCCGCGACGGCGCGGCACTGGTGCCCGAGCCGAAATCCGCCTTGTCGACGATCAGACAGCTGACGCCTTGCGCGCACAGGTCGCGAAACAGCCCTGCCCCGTTAATGCCGGCGCCAAGAATGACGACGTCGACCTCGCCGGTTCCGGCCATGGCGGCCAAACGCCCGGCGGGATTTTCCGTAAATGTTGCTTCGCTTGAGCTCATGACGCTCTCGTCTTGACGATGCGCAGCTTCACGCCGGCCCGTTCGAGAGCTTGCGCCCGCGCATCGCCCAGGCCTTCGGTCGCCAGCACGACATCGAAGCTGGTCAGATCGTCGAAGACATGCAGCGCGATCCTGTCGAACTTGGCATGGTCGATCAGAAGGATACGCTTGGCCGATGCGGCCATCATCGCCTGCTTGACCCGCACGACATTGGGATCCTGGATGAAGGCCGTGGTTCCGGTGATGGCCGAAGCCGAACAGATCAGCACATTGGCGCGCAGCTGCGCCACGGCGTTCTCGCAGACGATACCGATATAGGCGTTGTAGGTGCCGTGGTACTGGCCGCCGAGACAGATGAAGTCGAGTTCGTCGACATTGATCAGCAGTGATGCCGTCGCTACGGAGTTGGTGATGACGGTCAGCGGCTTGACGTCGAGCAGCAGTGCCGCGACGGCGTTTGCCGTCGAGGAATCGTCCAGCATCACCACCTGGCCGGCTTCGACATAATCGAGTGCTGCCCGCGCCAGCGCATCCTTCTCGGCCCGGTTGACCGTCACACGGTAGCGGAAGGCGCTTTCGTAGAGGCCGGAAGGCTGAACCGTCACCGCACCGTGCAGCTTGCGCAGCACGCCCTGCTGCGCCAGCCGGTCGATATGCCGGTGGACGGTCATGCGCGACACGCCGAAATGCTCGACCAGATCGTCGATGCGCACCTGGCCGAGCTTGATCACATAGTCGGCGATCTCTTCGCGTCGTTCGTCGGCCTTGATCATGCGGTTCCCCCAGTGTCTGGCCGGCCCAGCTTCTCGATGTCGGGCCAATGCGGTTCGAGCGCACCGGCTATGCGGCCATAGAGGGAAAAGCGCTCGTTGAACACAGCACTCGAGGCTTGGTCAGGCTCGTATTGGCGCGCCGTCATCCCGACCTGCCTGGCGCCCTGTTGCGGCGTCGCGAAGATGCCAACCGCCGCCCCCGCGCAAAGGGCAGCGCCAAAGGCCGCGGCCTCGTCGGTCGAGGTGACGATGACCGGGGCGTTCAGCACGTCGGCAAACATCTGAACGAAGGCCGGATTGCGCGAACCGCCGCCGGTCAGGCGGATCTCGCTGATGGCAAAGCCGTCGCGCAAGGCTTCGACATGGGTGCGGTGATTGAAGGCAATGCCCTCCAGAACCGCCTTCAGCATATCGCCGCGATTGTGCCAGCCGTGCAGGCCGACAAAGCCGCCGCTGGCAACATCGCCATAAGGAGAGCCGAACAGATAGGGATGAAACAGGATGGTCGAGGGCTTCTTCAGCGCCGCGTCGATCTCTGCTGCCAGAAGCTCGTGGATCGAGTCGCCATCGATCGATGCCTTTTCCTGCTCCGAGCGGCAGAACGTGTCGAGAAACCAGTCGTAGTTCGCGGTCGAGGCCGGCGAGATCGCCATGTTGTTCCAGCGGCCTGCGTCGATGGCGTTGCGACAGAGCCAACGCGGGTCGACGCGTGGTTGCGAAGAGACGACTTCGTTGATGGAATAGGTTCCGGCGACGATGGCGAGCACGCCCTCCTCATGGCCGCCCATGCCAAGTGCGGAGGCAGTCACGTCATGCAGTCCGCACGCGACCGGTGTTCCCTTGGCAAGGCCGGTCATTTCGGCTGCCTCGGCGGTGACATGGCCGACGATCGCGGCGGAGTGCGCCATCGGCGGCAGCGCGTCGAAAACATCGTCCAATCCGAAGATTCGCAACGCTTCCGGCGCGAAGGCTTGCGTGCGGAAATCCGTGAATGAGGTGCTGGCCTCGGTACGGTCGGTGCCGATCTTGCCGGTCAGGCAAAAGCGCAGCCAGTCCTTGCAGGCCAGTATATGCCCGATACGCCCATAGCGGGCCGGTTCGTGCTCCCTGATCCAGGCGAGCAGCGCCGACGGCGCCGAGACGTGGGGCGCCTGGCCTGTTCGCGCTAGCGCCTCTTCGAAGACCCGGTCCGCCGACCATCGCTCGACAATCTTGCCGGCGCGGCTATCGAGCGACAGGATTCCAGGCCCCAGCGGCCGACGATCCTTGTCGAGCAAATAGAGACCGTCGCCATGCGCGGTTGCCGCCACCGCCCTGATGTCGTCCGCCGGGCGGCCACATAGCGCGATCGCCTCCTTGATTGCGTCGGCGGTCGCTTGCCAGAGGCCGGCCATGTCGCGCTCCACCCAGCGCGCATGGGGCATCGATTGCGGAACCCGCCGACGCGCCACCGACAACTGCGTGCCATCGGCATCGAAGATCACCGCCTTGGTGACCGTGAGACCGTTATCGATTCCGAGCAAACTGGGCATGGGCGCCGCCGTTTTCAGCAACTGGTGAAGGGCGCTGCAAGGCAATCCTGCAGGTTGGGATAAGGATGACGGACATGACGACAATCAACGAGCAACGGTGATACCAAAGCGCCGCATCCGATGCGGTAAACAGACCATAGTAGCCTGTTAAATTAACGTCAACATGTGATATATTTTGTAGAAATGTCTAACGTAAGCTGAGACATGCATCCGATGCGGGACGAAGCTCCGACCAGTGCCCAACTGGCTGGATGGCCCTCAACCCTGCACGGCGGGCCAGGGGGACGGTGCGACTGACGCTCGAACGCGTTTGACTGGCTTAGCGAATTCCGTGCGCAGCGGCCGGACAGCCGGCACCGTTCAAAGAAAACGCGACGACTCAAGAAGTTCAGCCACGCCGTCCAGTTCCTTGTGCAGGCGATGCCAGCGACGGTCGAGGTAGACCAGCGAATGCGCCTCAGGGGGGATCTCGTCCGGCTGCACCTCGCCGTCAAGGAGTTCGGCCGCCACCAGTGTCGCGCCCTCGATCGGCAGGACGCCGAGCCGGCGGGCGCGGAACCAGGTCGAGACGCCGGTATAGCGCGGTTCGCCCGTGGGCAGCCGAGCCCAGGCGCCTCCCGGCGGGAAGCGTTCCGCGCCGCTCGACGCGCAGAGCTGCGCCAGGTCGATATCGGTGTAGCGCAGCAGGTGGATCACCATGGTCTGCGCCCGCAGCAAGGGTTCGGACGAGGTCGATTTCATCGACAGCGAGAAGGCGACGACCGGTGGCGCAGCACTTACAGAGATCAGCGAGGACACGGTCATCGCCACCGGTCTGTCGCCGGGATCGGCCGTGATCACGGCAACACCGGCCGGATGGTGGCGAAAGGCTTCGCGGAAGGCGTTGGTCATCGGATGCGGGAAGCTCATCGACGTCTCTCTTCTGCAGCATGAAATGGGGCCGGATGGGTCCGCCGTCCGGCCCTTGCGACTACTTCTTCTCGATCAGATCGTAGAACTGCCAGGTGCGATCGCTCCACACCCCGCCGATGTCGCGGCCGGCCGAGGTGACGATCGATGGCGCGATCGTGAAATGGTTGGCCGCCACCATCATCTCGCGGAAGGTGCGCTGGATCACACCGGCGCGCAGCGACGCACCGCCGCCCGCGCGGTAGGCGAAGTTGCAGATGTCGACGCCAACCTCGTGAATCTCGGATTTGGCCAGATGGACAAGGCTGATCTGACGCGTCGACATGCTGTTGCCGGCTTCGACCGTCATCTCGATGTCGCGCCAGACTTCGAAGATGAAGGCGCGGGCAGCGCGATAGCGGGCTTCGGCGCGGCCATAGTCGTGCCAGAATTTCTCGCTCTCGCCGATCAACCCGGCGCGGCCTGACTTGCTGCGGGCGAACTTGGCGATCTCGTCCAGCATCCGCCGCCCGGTGCCGAGTGCCCAGCCGGTATGACCGATGGCGGCGAGGCCGACGACACCGAGACTGAAGAACTCCTTCTGGCGCAGCGGCGGTGCGGTCAGGATCGGGAAGACGAGATCGTCGGCGATGAAGACGTCCTCGGCCGCATAGTCGATGCTGCCGGTGCCTCCGAGGCCCAGAACGTCCCAATTGCCGAGCTGCTTGTGCTGGGAGATCGGCGCATGGGCGCACATGATGATCACATTGCCCCTATCGTCCTTGGCGGGCTTGCCGGTGCCGTCGTCGACGAAGGCGGCACTGTGGCTATAGGTGGCGTGGCTGAAGCCGCTGCCATAGCTCCACTTGCCGTTCAGCCGGTAGCCACCGTCGACCTTCTTCAGCATGCCGAGCGGCGCCCCCTGTCCCGAGAAACGGTTGTCGGAGCCCGGCGCGAACAGCCGCTCGACCGCGCTGTCCGGCAGAAAGGCAGCCGACATCGCGCCGATGCAGCAATGCACCATGGAAACCCAGCCGGCCGCCCCGGAATGCCAGGTGATCGCCGCCAGCAGTTCGAGACCCTCGGTGGGTCGCAACTGCGCACCGCCGAGGCTCTCCGCGGCAAAGATATGCGACATGCGCAGCGGCTTCAGCAGCTCGAACGTGGCCGCAGTCAGTTCGCCATTCTCCTCATCGGCGGTGGCGTTGGCTTCCAGGGCCGGTCCGATCTCCGCGATCTTCCTGAGCAAGTCGCGATAGTCGGTGGTCGTCCCCCACGAGCTGTGCTTGATGGGTTTGTTCATCGTGTTCTCCTCCTCCTTTTCAAATGCGATCAGCCGGCGAAGAAATCGCCGATCTTCCTGAGCGTTTCGGGTTTCTCCTGCATGACGAAATGGCCGGCGTCCTCGACGAGGATCAGGCGTGCGTCGGGCAGCGCCTCGACGAAGAGCGGAGCCTGTCCCGCCGGCAGCATACGGTCCCTGGTGCCCCAGACGACCAGTGTCGGATTGGCGATGCGCGCCAGAAAGCGCCGCAGGTTCGGATGACCCATGCCGAACGGCGCCAGCAGCCGGCCGAGCGTCTCGCCTTCGCGGGCGCGATCGGCGCCGAAGGCCTCGGCAAAGGCGGCGTCGGAACCATCCGGGAAGTAGCGCAGCGCCACCGAGACGTCTTGCGCCAGATAGGCCGGCAACTCCTGCGGCGCGACCGCGCCGAGATCAGTGGCCGGATATGCGGGGTCGTTGAGCCCTGCCGGCGCGATCAGCACCACCTTGTCGAAACGCTCGCGCGCAAGGCCAGCGAGTTCGGTCGCCATCCAGCCGCCCATGGAAAAGCCGATGAGATGAGGCTTCTCCGGCAGACGGAGAACATCGAGCAGATTCAGATAGTGTAAAACCATGTCGGACATCGTAGCGACATGCGGCGCCGGGCCAGAAAAGCCGAAGCCCGGATGGCTCGGGCAGAGCACGCGGAAACGGTCCGCGAGGCCCTCGGCAAAGTCGAAGCCTTCAAGCGTCGAGGCGCCGTGCAGGAACAGCACGGGCTTGCCTCTACCGATGGCCATCACCACCGTTTTCGTGCCATCGATATCGTATTCGAGCGTTTCGAATTGAACGGCCATTTTTCACTCTCCTCAAACAAGGTCCGGCTGGATCAGCACTTTGCATTGCGTGGTGCGGCGGCGAAGGCTCTCGAATATCTGCGGAACCGGCGAGAGGTCGATCCGGTCGGTGACCAGAGTTTGCGGTGCGAAAGGTCCGCCTCGAAGCGCATCGAGGGCGACGCCGAATTCGTTGCGCTGATGGAAGAAGACCGAAAACAGCAGGTTCACTTCCTTCGTCAGCGCAACGAACGGGTCCCACTGGTCTCCACCAATGCAGAGGCCGACCCCGACCACCGTGCCCTGCAGCCGGACCGCCTCGACCGCCGCGCCGATGAGGCCACGCTTGCCAACGCATTCGAAGACGATGTCGGGCGCTCCGCCGCAGAGATCGGTGAGGTTCTCGCTCAGCTTTTCGCCGGAAAGCGCGAAGCCGGTCGCGCCGAGAGCAAGCGCACGCTCGCGCTGATGGCCGTGGATGTCGGCCACCACGACACGCGATGCCCCCATGCGCCGCGCCCAGAAGGCGACGAGCAGTCCGATCGGCCCGGCACCCAGTATGGCGACCCGATCCCCCGGCTTCATGCCCGAACGGACGATGCAATGCAGGGCGACCGACAGTGGCTCGGCCAACGCACCATCCTCGAGTGCTACATCGTCGGACAGGATGTGACATTGGCGTGCGGCCACGGTCGCGTATTGCGCATAGCCGCCGCCGATCAGCTCCATCTCGTGACAGCGCGCCGGATCGCCGCGCTCGCAGGCCTCGCAGTGTCCGCAACCGCGCATCGGCACGACAGCGACCCGGTCACCGATCCGAAGGCCCTTTGCCTCCGATCCGACCGCGACGATGTCACCGGAGAATTCATGGCCGAGCACAAAGCCTGCCTCGATGCCGAAAGGCACCGGATCCTCGGTGATGTGCAGATCGCTGCCGCAGATGCCGCAAGCGGCGACACGCAAGACGACCTCGTCCGGGGCTGGCGTCGGGTCCGGCACCGTGCCGATCCGCAGTGGGACGCCGACCTTATCGAAGATGGCGGCTTTCATGAAATCCTCCTCGTCAGCGGTTCGGGGTCGACGAGCTTGCGTCGGATCGGGAACCATGGTGCATCCCACCGCTTCGAGATCAGGCCCCAGATGCCCGTCCGGGCGTAGAGCGCCACCAGAAGCGTCATCAGGCCGAGGACGACGAAATAGGTTGCGCCATATTCGCCGAACCAGCGGTCCGCGATGAAGAAGATCAGCGATCCGATCAGAACGCCCTCGATGGACCCGATCCCGCCGACCATGACGATGAAGATCGCGACGTTCGCCCACATCGGATCAAAGGCCGAACCCGGGGTGATGCGCAGCTGCGCCATGAAATAGATCGCGCCCGCGAGGCCGCAGCCGACCGCTGACGCGACATAGATCAGGAAGCGTAGCTTCACGACATTCACGCCCTGGCTGGCAGCCGCAACCGGATTGTCGCGTATGGCGATCAGCGCAAGGCCGAAGCGCGAGCGAAGCAGCCAATAGCTGCCGCCCAGCGTGACGAGCAGCATCCCCGCGCAGAGCAGCGACATAGCGACATTCCGCTCGAAGGCCGAATAGTCCTTCATCACGCGAAGCGACATGCCCGCGCCGGAATTGACGAGCGGCAGGTTCGAGGCGGTCAGCCGGAAGACCTCGGCCACCACCCATGTGCCGATCGAAAAATAGGGGCCATCCAGGCGATGCAGCAGCAGGTAGATCGGCACGGCCAGCGCGGCCGGCACCAGGAGCGACAGGAAGACCGCCACAAACGGATTGATGCCGTAGGTCTGCGCCAGCACGAAAAGCGCATAGCCGGCGGCGCCCATGAAGGCGTGCTGGCCTACGGAGACGAGGCCGGCATAGCCGGCGAGCAGGTTCCACATCTGCGCGACGGCGATATAGCAGCACAGCACCAGAACCGACCGGATCGTGCCGGTCGAAGCCCACCACGGCATGACAGCGACAGCGATCATGGCCAGCACCGCCAGCGTCATCGCGATGCGACCGGACCGGGTCTGGCGCTGGACCACGACCTCGGGCACCTCGGTTGTTGCCACATAGGGAATCGCACTCATGACAATGCCTTTCCGAACAGGCCCTGTGGGCGGGTCGCCAGCACGACCAGGAAGACGATATGTCCGGCAAGCACGCCGAAGCCCGGATCGATGCGGAAGCCGATGGCCTGCGAGATGCCGAGCACCATCGAGCCGACGAAGGCGCCCCATACCGTCCCCATGCCGCCGATGATCACCGCTTCGAACGCGTAGATCAGCTGGGCAGGTCCGTCGGCCGGAGCAACAGTCGACCGCAGCGCCTGGAAGACGGCTGCAAAACCGAGAATGCCGACCGCCGCCGCTGTCGCCATCGCATAGACGGCGCGCGGGTTGATGCCGGTCATCGCCGCCGCCTCGACATCGGCCGACGCGGCGCGGAGCGCGCGACCGAAGCGCGTGCGCTTCAGCGTCAGGTCGAGGCCTCCTGTCAGGCCCGTGGCAACGGCCAGCACGATCAGCGGCAGGAGACCGACATAGATGCCGCCGATCTCGATGGACTGGCTCTCGATCCCATGGCCGGGCAGCGATCGGCTGTTCGCGGACCATATCTGGAGCATCAGGTTCTGCAGCGCGATCGACAGTCCGAAGGTCGCGATCAGCGAGGGCAGCGGATCGCTGCCCACCACGCGGTTCAGCACGGCCTTCTGCAGCACCCAGCCCATCAGCACCGCGAGCGGCACCAGCACGATCAGCACCGGCAGCGGTCCCAGACCCCAAGCCGTGGCGATCGAGATGCCGATCAGCGACAAAAGGATCACCAGATCGCCATGGCTGATGTTGACGATCCGCATGACGCCGAACATCAGCGCCATGCCGAGTGCATACTGGGCATACATGCCGCCCAGCAGGACCCCCTGCACCAAGGCGTCAAACCACTCCATGGCCCGCTCCAAAATAGGCTTTGCCGATCTGCTCGCGCGTGATTTCGGCGGACCTGCCGGTCAGGGTCACGCGGCCCTCCAGCATGCAGTAGAGGCGGTCCGTGGCGGTCCGGGCGAGGCCGACATCCTGCTCGACCACGATCATCGCCGTGCCGGTGGCGCGGATTTCGGGCAAGGCGGCATAGATTTCGCGGATCACCTTGGGCGCGAGACCAAGGCTGATCTCATCGCAGAGCAGCACGCGCGGCTGGCAGAGCAGCGCGCGGCCGATCGCCACCATCTGCTGCTGCCCGCCCGAGAGGCTTTGCACCTGGGTGCGAGCCTTCTCCTTGAGGATCGGGAACAGCTGGTGCAGACGCGGCAGCGTCCATCCGCCCTTGGCGCCCATGCGCGCGGCCTGGTCGATGGCGACGCGCAGATTGTCCTCGACCGACATGCCGGTGAAGAGGCGGCGGCCCTCCGGCACGATGGCGACGCCCTTCTGCACCATGCGGTCGGTGGCGGTGCCGCCGACCGGCTCACCGTGCAGCAGCACCATCTCGCGCCCGACCGGAAGCAGGCCCATGATCGAACGCAGGAGGGTGGATTTTCCGGCCCCGTTGGCGCCGATCAAGGCCACGGCCTCACCCTGGTGCAGCTCGATGTCGACGCCGTAGAGCGCCTGGAAGTCGCCATAGCGGGCCAACAGCCCGTGGGTGGAAAGAACGGCCGTCATCCCTCGATCCCCATGTAGACGCGCTGGACCTCAGGCAGCGCGATCACGTCGGCGGGCACGCCTTCCGCGATCTTCTCGCCGAAATTCAGAACCAAGAGCCGGTCGGCTACCGCCAGCAATGCGTGCAGCACATGCTCGATCCACACGATGGTGATGCCGCGGTCGCGGATGCGGCGCACCAGCGCCACCAGCGCCTTCGATTCATCGTCGGTCAGCCCGCCCGCGATCTCGTCCAGCAGCAGCAGCTTCGGATCCGACGCCAGCGCGCGCGCCAGCTCCAGCCGCTTGCGGTCGAGCAGAGTGAGAGCGCCGGCCGAGACATTGGCCTTGTCGGAGAGTTCGCACTCGCGCAGGACCTGGGCGCAGAAAGCATAGCTCTGCTTCTCGGACCGGCCGCCGCCGAAAGCGGCGGCGACCAGCAGGTTTTCGAAGGTGGTCATGCCGGAATAGGGACGCGGGATCTGATAGGTCCGCCCGATCCCCATCTGGCAGCGCCGGAAGGGCGGCTCGCCGCGGAGTGCGGTGTCGCCGAGCTGGATCTCGCCGCCGGACGTCTTCAAGTCGCCGCTGATCATGTTGAACAGCGTCGTTTTGCCCGCCCCATTCGGGCCGAGGATGCCCAGCACCTCGCCCCGATGCACGTCGAAAGTCACGTCATGCAGGACGCGGACAGCGCCGAAGGACTTCGACACCCCGTGCGCTTTCAGCAGGATTTCCCTACCCATGACTCTGCCCGCGTCCCCGCTCATGTCACCAGGCGATCGGCTGAATAGCCTGTTGCGGCGCGAAGAGCTGATTGACCGTGTTGTCGACGATCTTCAGGTCATAAGGCCATTTCTCGCCCTTCACCCACTGGCCGCCGAAGATCGGCGTCTTGCAGATGTTCTTGTGGGGCGAGCCGTCGAACTTGATATGACCGACCAGCGTCTGCAGATCGGTAGCGACCAGGGCGTCTCGGTTGGCTGTGCGATCGAGCGGATTGGAAGAGCGCTTCAGGATGTCGAGCGCGACCTCGAGCAAGGCATGCGAATAGCCCAGCGGCTGCGTCCACTGCCGCTTCGAATCGACTTCCCATTGGCTGGCGATGTCGCTGCTGACCTGCCCGGTCAGCGACGACTTGAACGGGAACGCCGGTGTCCACCAGACCTCCGAGGACATGCCGTTGCCTAGAGGACCCATGGCCTCGACACCCCCCGGGAACAGGAGTGCCGCCGCCACCGTGACCGCCTTCGGCTTGAAGCCCTGCTGGTTGCACTGGGTGACGAAGGTCTTCAGATCGTCCGGATAGGTAATGCCGCCGATGATCTCGCAGCCCTGCTTCTTGAACTCGGCGATCTGTGCGGAAAAATCATTGGTGCGGGGCTGGAAATAGCCGGGCACCACGACCTCGTAGCCGGCCTTGCGGGTCGGCGCTGGCAAGCCATATTCGTCGTTGCCCCAGGTCTCGCCGTCGATGTTCTGCGGAAACAGCATGCCGACCTTCTTGTTGGTCTCCAGATGGCTCCAGAGTCCGACGAAGGTGTTCAGCGCCTCGTCGAGGCCCCAGAAGAAATGATAGGTCCAGCCGAAGGTCTGCTTGCCGCCGCCGCGCGGCATGATCACCGCTTGCCAGGGAGCACCGGAGGAAATGCAGGGGGTCTCATAAAGCTCGGCCTGCTCGGCCGCGGGCAGGATCGTGTCGGTGGTCGAGGCCGGTACGAGCAGATGCACCTCGTCGTTCAGGATGAGGTTGCCGGCGATTTCCGATGCCTTGTTCGGATTGGACTGGCTGTCGCGATCGAGGATCTCGATCTCGTAAGTATTGCCGTCGGCACATTGCAGCTGGCCGCCGAGCAGGGCGCGGATTTTCTGCAAGGTGTAGCCATCCGTTTCACCAAACAGGGCGAGCGGCCCGGTCGTGGGGCTGAGATAGCCGAGCTTGATCTTCCCCGCCGTCGCGGCGCGCAGATAGGTCGGCATGCCCAGCGTGCTGGCGGCAACGCCGGCTCCAATCCCCTTCAGGACGCTTCGGCGGCTGGGCCGCAAGCCCGATTTCACCAGTTTGTTGTAGTAGGTCATTGTCGGTTCCTCCCTGGGTTAAGTTTCTCCGGCCCACGGGACCGGTCTCAGTTCAAAGCTTGTTCAGGTCATCCTCAGCAGCGAGCCGCCATCGATGACGATCAGCGAGCCCGTCACGTAGGACGCGGCCGGCGACGCCAGATAGAGCGCCAGGCCCTTGATCTCTTCAGGGTCACCGATCCGGCCGATGAGCGACTGGGCCTCGAAGGCCTTGCGGTCCGCCGGATTGCGCAGCCGGCCGCCGGCGATGTTGGTGATGAACGGCCCGGGCAGGATTGCGTTGATGCGGATGTTGTAGGCGCCGAGCTCCATCGCCATGTGGCGAACGAGATGGTTCACCGCGGCCTTGGCGGGCATGTAGGGTGTACCCACGATGCTCTCGTTGATCAGCGAGGCGATGGACGACGTGACGATGATCTGGCCGCCGCCATTCGGCTTCATGTGCCGCACGGCATGCTTGATCGTGGTGTAGACCGAGGTCAGGTTTATCTCGATCACCTTGTCCCAGTGCTCGTCGGGCAGGTTCTCGATGGCGCCCTCGGGGTTCCTTTCGCCCGTCGGGGTGTTGAAGCCCGGCCCGGCGTCGATCCCGGCATTGGCGAACACGACGTCGATCGAGCCGGCCTTCTCGGCCACCTTGTCGAAGGCGGCCGCCATGGCCGCACGGTCGCCGACATCGACGACCTGGCCCCAGACATCGCCACCCGCCGCCCTGATCGCCGCCACGGTCTTCTCCAGCCCGGCAGGGTTCAGGTCGAAGATGCAGACCTTCGCCCCGTGCTCGGCCATGATCTCGGAATAGGCCTGCCCGATGCCGCTGGCGCCGCCGGTGACGATCACCGACTTGCCTCTGACATCGAACATCTTCTCAAGTGCGGCCATCAGTTTCCTCCCTTGCGCGACAGCACGAAATCGAACTCCACGTCGTAGAACGGCGCCGCGACCTCGACCCTGGCCGCGGCTTCGGCGTCCTCGACCTTGCGGAATTCGGCGAGCAGGCTTTTCTTCACGCCGAAGACGGCATCTGAATCGATGTACGGATCGTCCGGATCGAAGATGTGCGTGGTCAGCGCGTCGAAGCCCTCGGCCTCGACGATGTAGTGGAGATGCGCCGGACGATTGGGGTGGCGGCCTAGCGCGCCCAGCAGCCTGCCGACCGGACCGTCATCCGGGATCGGGTAGTATTTGGGCTTCACGCCGCGGAACCAGTAACGTCCGTCCGCACCGGTGCGGAACACCCCGCGCAGATTGAAGTCGGGCTGGATGCCCTTCTGCTGCACGTCGTAGAAACCCTCGTCATTGGCCTGCCAGACGTCGATCTTGGCGCCTGCGATCGGGTTACCCTCGGTATTGAGGATGCGGCCATGCACGAACATCGGCTCGCCCTTCTGGTCGAGGCAGATGTTCGATCCCATTGGCAATTCGGGCGCGTCGGCGACGTGGAAAGGCCCCAGCACCGTGGATTCCGAGGCACCCGACGGCTTGCGGTTGTTGATCGCATCGACCAGCATCGAGACGCCGAGAACATCCGACAGCAGGATGTACTCCTGCCGCCATTCGTTGCAGATCTGGCCCGTCTGCGTCAGGAAC
>NZ_RZRA01000800.1:0-2701 GCF_003998945.1 Mesorhizobium sp. M7A.F.Ca.CA.003.01.2.1
CCTCAACAGCTGGCCCGGCAAGCGCAGCCCCAAGCATCGCGCGCCGTGCGCAAGAGCTGAGTGCTTCCCGCCGCGACTGACTTCACAGTCACAGGTGTTTCAAATCGGTTGTTTTCCATCGCCGCTCCTTACGCCATCGGCGTCTGCGAAGCGAGGGCGAAAGTGCGCACACGTCCAGACGCCGCTTTGCGCCCCTTCATCCACCTTAAGCAGCAACGACGGCAAAGCCTCTGGCGCGAAGACCGCGCCGATCGTTGGCGAGCGACGTCACCAGCCGGTCGCGGCTGCCGACAATGTGGACCGAGAGCAGGCGCGCGGCTTCATCGGCGTCGCCACGGCGTGCCGCCGCCAGTATGGCGCGATGTTCGGCCCAGGCGCGGCTGAGGGCCGCTTCGTCGCGAACCTCCAGCCAGCGCGCCCGTGACAGGCGTGTCATGGCATCACGGACCGCCCGGAACAGGAATTCATTGCCCGACAGACGCGCCAGTTCGATGTGAAAATCCATGCCGACGCGATGCCATTCCTCGCGCGGCGTGTCGTTGTCGCAGGATTCGAGCATCGCCTGGATGACATCGATGGCGCTCCGGTCCGCCAGGCCGCATGTCAGGCGAACTGCCGCAACCTCGACCGCCTCCCTGTAGACGGCGATCTGCTCGAGTTCAGCCAGATTGATCGGCGACACCGTCCAGCCGCGCCCGTCCCTGCCGACCAGCCCCTCGGTCTCGAGCCGCAGCAGTGCTGCCCTGACCGGGGTTCGCGATGCACCGAAACGGCTCTCGATCCAGCGCTCGGTCAGCTTTTCGCCGGGACCGATCTCGAGGCCCAGGATCATCTGCCGAAGCTGTTTTTCGACGCTGTGCATCTGCGACATTGTCGTTTCCACCTTTTGGCCGTTTGCGATCGTCTTGCCGATCACGTTCGACAGGCTGCATTGACAGCGGCCAAGCTTGCGTCCATGACGTGCACCATCTTGGTATCCCAAATTGGTATCCGCAGCAAGCATCGATAAAAGAGTTGCTGGGACAGGACACACGACATGCAGCAGAGCACGCCCCCGGCGAACGACAGCACCTACAACATCCACTGGCGGCGCAATCTGTTCGTGTGCTTCGCCGGTTCGTTTTCGACGCTTGTCGCCATGACGCTGCTTCTGCCGTTCCTGCCGCTCTATATCGAGCAGCTGGGTGCCGAGGGTCACGCGGCGATCGTGCAATGGTCGGGGATTGCCTATGGCGCGACGTTCTTCGCGGCGGCGCTGGTGGCGCCGCTCTGGGGACGTCTCGGCGACCGCTATGGCCGCAAGGTGATGCTGGTTCGCGCCAGCTTCGGCATGGCCATATGCATGTCGCTGACCGGCATGGTGCAGACGGTCTGGCAGCTGGTGCTGCTGCGGCTGCTCATCGGCTTTGCCGGCGGCTACTCCTCGGGATCGACCATCCTCGTCGCCATGCAGACCCCGAAGGAGCGTTCCGGCTGGGCGTTGGGCCTGCTGTCGGCCGGCATCACGGGCGGGGCTCTGGTCGGTCCGCTGGTTGGCGGCGCCCTGCCGCCGCTGATCGGCATCCGCGCCACCTTTCTCCTCTCCGGCGGCGTCATCTTCCTGGCATTCCTGGCGACCACGTTTCTGATCAAGGAGAATCCCCGGCCGAAAACAGCAGACGCCGCAGCGACGCAGAAGCGGAAAGGCGGCTGGTCACAAATCCCCGACAAACGGCCTGTTGTCGCCATGCTGGCGACCGGCATGCTGTTGAGCTTCGCCACCATGTCGATCGAGCCGATCATCACCGTCTATGTGCAGCAGCTCATCGAGGACCAGAGCCGCGTGACGCTGATATCAGGCGTCGTCATGTCGGCGGCGGCCCTTGGCGCCATCCTGTCGGCCTCGCGCCTGGGCAAGCTCGCCGACCGCGTCGGCCACTGGAACGTCATCATCGGCGCGCTTGCCGTCTCGGCGCTGCTGCTGATCCCGCAGGCCTTCGTCACGCAGAGCTGGCAACTCATCGGCCTGCGCTTCCTGATGGGTCTGGCGCTGGGCGGGCTGTTGCCCTGCATCACCAGCGTGATCCGCCACAATGTTCCCGATGGGGTCGGCGGCAATGTGCTCGGGCTGTCGATCTCCGCCCAATATGTCGGGCAAGTCGCCGGCCCCTTGCTCGGCGGCTTTGCCGGTGGTCATTTCGGCATGCGTTCGGTGTTTCTGGGCACATCCGTCTTGATGGCCGGCGGCGCGGTGTATAACTGGCTGGCACAGTCACGCCGCGAGCAGGACATGCTTGCCCACGCCGGCAAGCCCTGACGGGGTTGGGCGTCACAGGGCCCCAAACATGAGCACAGCCGAACGACCTTCCGACAACAGCAGCCGTATCCTCGTCCTGGCCGGGGGCTTCTGCGGTGCTGCCGGCGTGGCGCTGTCGGCCGCGGCAGCGCATCTCGGCGGCGCCTTCGTTGGCACCGCCGCATCGTTCCTGCTGATGCATGCGCCGGTCTTCCTTGCCGCCGGATTGCTTGGCGCGAACCGGATCCTGCGCATCGGCAGCCTAATCCTGCTGGTTGGGCTTCTGCTGTTCTGCGGCGATCTGCTGGCCCGCGATTTCATCGGGTCGCGGCTATTCCCGCTGTCGGCGCCGATCGGCGGCACGCTGCTCATTGCCGGCTGGCTGGCGATCGCTGCCTCGGCGCTGGTGCGCGTGCGGTCCTGAAC
>NZ_RZRA01000801.1:0-2699 GCF_003998945.1 Mesorhizobium sp. M7A.F.Ca.CA.003.01.2.1
TGCGCCCGGCGGATTTGCGCGGCTTCCTTGCCGCCCGCCGCAATGCCGGCGCCGGCGCCCGCACGCTGGGCCGGGGTCTCGCCGGCATTCGTTCGCTGCTGCGTTTCCTCGAGCGGCGCGGCCTCGCCAATGCGGCCGGTGCGGCGGCACTGCGCGCGCCGCGCCAGCCCAAATCGCTGCCCAAGCCGCTGACGGCGAGCGATGCCAAGCATATCGTTTCCATCGAAGGCCAACTGGCGGAGGAACCCTGGATCGCAGCCCGCAACGCCGCCGTGCTGACGCTGCTCTACGGCTCTGGCCTGCGCATTTCCGAGGCGCTCGGCCTGACCGGCGCCGATCTGGCGTCGGCGGCCGACACGGTGCTGCGCGTTGCCGGCAAGGGCGGCAAGACGCGCCTGGTGCCGGTGCTGCCGGTGGCGCTCAGGGCAATCGCCGAATATCGCCGGCTCTGCCCCTACCATCTCGACCCCAAGGGCCTGTTGTTTCGCGGCGCCCGCGGCGGCCCGCTCAACCCGGCCATCGTCCAGCGCGACATGGCCAAGCTGCGCTCGGCGCTCAACCTGCCCGATACCGCGACGCCGCATGCACTGCGCCATTCCTTCGCCACGCATCTGCTCGGCCGCGGCGGTGATTTGCGCACCATCCAGGAACTGCTCGGCCACGCCAGCCTGTCGACGACGCAAATCTACACCGGCGTCGACACCGCGAGGCTGCTCGAGATTTATGAGCAGGCGCATCCCAGGGCGTGAACGCCAGTAACGTTCACCATTTGGCCGAAAGCCTCCCCAACGTCGTCATCCCTGGGCGAAGCAGGAGCGAAGCTCCGTCGCGGAGACCCTGGGATGACGAAGAAATGGGCGTTTCCGCTAATCGTTGAAGCATGAGCCCCATCGACGTCAGTTGAGCGCGATAGCCAGTCCAAGACAATTTCTCAGCACAGGTTAACCGTTTTGCCGCTTTTCAGTCCTAGAAGAGGCTCATGAAACGCGTCATAGCCATCGCCGACCGTGCTGCTTCCGTGTCGCTGAAGCTGCTCGTCGCGCTCAATGTTCTGTTCTTCCTGTCGTTCCTCGCCGTGCTGCTGTTCGCGGCCGGCAAGGCGCATGCCGAAGTCCCGACCTGCACCGGTGCCGACATGCTGTCGGCCCTGCAGAAGAACGATCCGGCGAGCTACCGCAAGATCGAAGCGGAAGCCGCCGCGACGCCGAACGGCAAGGGCCTGTTATGGAAGCTGGAAAAGCCCGGCGAGAAGCCGTCCTTCCTGTTCGGCACCATGCATATGACCGACCCGCGCGTCACCACGCTGCCTCCCGAAGCGCAGAAAGCCTATGACGCCGCCGGCACCATCATCATCGAAACCACGGACGTGCTCGACAAGCAGAAGATGATGGTCGCGATGCTCAAAGAGCCGGACCTGATGATGTTCACTGATTCGACGACGCTGGCGTCGCTGCTGTCGCCCGACGATGCGGCGGCCATGAACGCCGCGCTCGACGCACGCGGCATTCCTCCGGCAACGGTTGCCAAGATGAAGCCGTGGATGCTCTCGGCCATGATGGCACTGCCGGCCTGCGAGCTGGCCCGCCAGTCAGGCGGCGCCCCGGTGCTCGATGTCAGACTGGCGCAAGGTGCGAAGGCTTCCGGCAAGCCGGTGGAAGGATTGGAGACGGCTGAAAGCCAGCTGCGCGCCATGGCCTCGCTGCCGCTGGCGTTTCACATGAAGGGCCTCGTCGACACGCTGAAGCTCGGCGATAAGATCAACGACATCAACGAAACCATGATCGTGCTCTACCAGCGCGGCGACACCGGAATGTTCTGGCCGCTGTTTCGCGTGGCCATGCCGGAGGGCACGGACGACCCCGCGGGCTATGCGGCGTTCGAGGAAACCATGATCACCAGCCGCAACAAGGTGATGGTCGAGCATGCCGAACCGATCCTTGCCAGGGGCAACGTCTTCATGGCGGTCGGCGCCCTCCACCTTCCCGGCCCCGAAGGCCTGGTCGAGGATTTCCGCAAGGCCGGTTACACCGTCACGCCTGTCGGACTTTAGTGACTTCAGCTTACTTCGCCAGGATCTGGGCCAGCATCGCCGGGACGACCATCCGGTGAAACGGCATGATGATCGCGAGATAGGCGCGCCCGAGCCAATTGTGCGTCTTGACGATCGTCGTCGCGGCCACCTCTTGCCGGCCGCTGCCAAGATCCCTGACTTCGACCAGAACACGGAAATCGAGATGTCGGTCGTCGAGGCCAAGCACAACCTTGCCGGGAAACTGGCTGATGAGCGGAAATATCCCGATCCGGCCCGACGGCAACACCGCAGTTTCCAAGCCCGTCTTCAGCCGGAACGGCCTGACGGCAAGATTGCGCAGCGCCATGAGCCTGCCGACCCAGGGCGGCGTTCGCCCCAGAGCGCGTTCGGCCGCGCCGAATGCGGTTAAGGAAAGGCCTTCAGTGACCAGCACATAGCGGTCTGCGAACTGGGCTCTGGCGAGAGCATCGCAGTGATTCGGGACAAGCTGAGCTGACGGATTCGTCACGGCAAAACCCTCTGATTCGACCTTAACAGACGCAAACTTGGCGCGCTGCGTGGCGAAACGACGCCACTCCGGCTGCGGAAGGGCAGGATTGTCCTTGTTTTTGGCGTTTTCCAACCCTAGCGTGAAACCAGTTCAATGATTGCGCGTTGTATGGTGTTG
>NZ_RZRA01000802.1:0-2694 GCF_003998945.1 Mesorhizobium sp. M7A.F.Ca.CA.003.01.2.1
TGCCACCCCCGCGTATCGGGGAAAGCCTTGTCGATGGGTACAAAAAGAAAACGGGTCCGGCAGCCTCGAGCTTACGGAACCGTTTCACCGCAATTTCCCTGAATATAGCAATGTCAGCGGGTTTTTCACGCCCAAAAATCGGTTTTGCTAAAATCATCCCCGTTTTCATCAGTCCGGGGCGATGAATGAGACCGGGGGCAACAAAAAACGGCCGCGATCGCTCGCGGCCGCTTGGAAGAGCCCTGGGATCTTTTCAGCTTCTCATGAAATGGTCGATCTGCTCGGCCAGCATGCCATATTCACGCGAACCCTTGCCGGTCCGCTTCTCGATTTCCATCAACTGCTGCTGGGCGCCGGCCAGATCGCCGATCTGCAGATGCGCTTCGCCGAGATATTCGCGCACCAGCGTGTAGTTCGGATCGATGCGCAGCGCTTCCTCGTAATAGCCGAGGCCGACGGTGACGCGGCCGGAATGGCGGTGCGAATAGCCGAGATAGTTGAGGATGCGCGGATCCTGCTTGTTGGCGGCGAGGCTGAGCACGGCAATCGCCTCGTCATAGCGCCCGGCCATCGCCAGCGCGTGGCCTGCATCATAGATGCTGTCGTCGTCGAGCATGCCTTCCTGGGGCGCGACGCACTTTTTCTTCTTCTTGTCCCAGACCTGGCCCTTCTTGCACTGGGTGACGGTTTCGTCACCGCCGCTGCCCCCGCTGCCCGCGGCGAACACCGGAACGGCAAGGAACTGTAGAACGAGCAATGCGCTCGCCGCCTGGATCAGCACTCTTTTATGCATCGAAACCTCCTGGAGGGGTGAGAATGCAATACTAACGCCGGTCGGCTTGCGTTTCATCCCGGAAAATTGCGGGCGGGAGAACATCAGGTGACGGATGCCGCGAATCCGCTATCATCCGGCAAACGACCTGAGGGAGACGGCCCTTGCAGCGGCGGCTTGAAAAGGACTGGGAGCTTTCGATCGGCCCCGACACGGTGCGCCTGTTCATCCTCAAGGCCAAGGCACTGAGTGCGGCCGTCAATGAAGACTATGCCGATGGCGCCGAGCACGAGGTCGAACTCGACGGCGAGTCCCATGTCAACCATCACCATGACGGCCTTGCCGAGGAAAGCTCCGAGAACCTGACCGAAGAAGAGCTGCGCGAGCTGATCAACGACCTCAATGTCGATGAAGCAGCCGAGCTGATCGCGTTGGCCTGGGTCGGTCGCGGCGACTACGACGCCACCGAATGGGCGGACGCGCTGGCCGCCGCGCGCGAACGCGCCAACAAGCGCACCGCGAAATACCTGCTTGGCATGCCGCTGCTCGCCGACTGGCTGGAGGAAGGGCTGGAAGCGATCGGTGCGTAACGGAGCGGTTACCGTTCGTGATGCGGCCAAGGCAACCACCTTGCGTCGGCGCCGTTGAGGGCGATGGGGTCGATCGTCTTTTCCCGAATATGCAGGATTGCGTTGACCGTGGCCGTCACGGCCTTGCTGGTGATGCCGGTCGAGGCGAGACATCGCCATCGGCATCATAAGCCCCCGACGCCGCGGGTCGAGCAGCCGCTGACACCACGAGCCGACCAGCCCCTGAAACCAAGGGGCGGAAAGCGTTTGAAACCACGGCGCCACCGGCAGGTCACGCCAAAGCAGACACAGCAGAAAACGCAGACATCGCTGCCCTCGCCTGCCGATGTTCCCGTGCCCGAACCCGGCACTCCGATAACCCAACCCGGCATTCCGGTGCCCGAACCACGCCCGGCGGACGCACCAAAGGCTGAAGCTGCAAAGACCGAGGAGCAAAAGCGCGTAGGGCCGAAGGCCGCGGAAGCGCCCGACCGTTTCAAGGAAGAAAAATCCCACCAGGAAAAGCAGGCACGTCCCGAGCCATTGGCTCCGGAGCCATCAACCGGGGAAAACGAGCCGGAGCCGCCGGACGTCGCGCCAACGCCGACACAAAAGCCTGACATTGCAGAACCCGAGGCCCAGCCGCCAACCGTCGCCCCGCAGCCACCGCAAAAGCCGGCCGACGCGGACGAGAAGAAGATGCTGCCCGATCCGCGCTCGGCCGACGTGCCCGATGAAAAAATGCCGGTCGAGGAAGTCGCATGCCGCGAACGGCTAAAGACGCTCGGCGTCGAATTCGAAGAGTACAAGGCGGAAAGCCAGCCCGAAATCGGCTGTTCGATTCCCTACCCCATCGTGCTGAAGACCCTTGGAAAGTCGATCGCGATTGCCCCGGGCACCGAGCTCAACTGCAAGATGGCCGAGGCGACGGCGCGTTTTGCCGCCGATGTCATCCAGCCGGCGGCAAAGGCCGAATTCGGTGCGGACCTGAAATCGATCGGCCAGGCATCGGCTTTTGTCTGCCGGCCACGCAACGGCACACGAAAACTGTCGGAACACGCGTTCGGCAACGCGCTCGACATCGCCAGCTTCACGCTGTCGGACGGCAAGAAGATCGAGGTCGGCCCGGCGCCGCCGGAGAAAGACGCCAAATTCCTCAACAAGGTTCGCAAGGCCGCCTGCGGACCCTTCAAGACGGTGCTCGGCCCAGGCGCCGACGCCGATCATTCCCTGCATTTCCATCTCGATCTCGAACCGCGCCGTCATGGCGGAACGTTCTGCCAGTGATCAGGGCTGATCCAGGCCGCGTGCCGCAATTCGGCCGCAGGCATGAACGCGGACGCTGAGGTTTCC
>NZ_RZRA01000803.1:0-2687 GCF_003998945.1 Mesorhizobium sp. M7A.F.Ca.CA.003.01.2.1
TCTCCCACAAGGGGAGAAGGTTAGAAATGCCGGCGCATCACCGTCGCCCGGCCCTTCGCAGGCTCAGAGCGTTCGAGGCTCGTAAAGCCAAGCAATTGGCTTTACGTCCGCTAGCGCGGACCGCCTCTCAACTCTCAATCCACACCTTCTCAAAGTGCTGCTCCAGCGCCTGGTGCTGTTCGCAGCCTTCTACGCCTTTGCGACAGGTCCGGTAGACCGAGCGCCAGTAGGGTTGGATGATGATGCCCGAGTCGCGCAGATTCTGCTCGATCTTGCCCATGATCTCCTTGCGCGCCTTGGCGTCGGGTGTCGCCAGTGCCTTGTCTAGCAGCGTGTCGAATTCGGGATTGGCGTAGGCGCTTTCGTTCCAGGCGGCGCCGGATTTATACGCCAGCGCCAGCACCTGGACGCCGAGCGGGCGGCCGAGCCATTCGGTGCAGGAGAAGGGGTATTTGCTCCAGTCGTTCCAGAAGGTGGCGGCCGGCAGCACGGTGCGCTTGATCTTGAGGCCGGCCTCGCGCATCTGCGCGCCGATGGCGTCGCCGGTGCTCTTTTGCCATTCGACATCGACGGAGATGAGCTCGAATTCGTGGTCTGATTTGCCGGCCTCGGCCAACAGCTTCTTCGACTGCTCGACGTCACGCTTCGCCGGGCCGATATCGGCATATTCGGGGTGCATGGGGCCGACATGGTGATTTTCGGCGGGCTTGCCGCGGCCGCCGAGACCGAGCGCCAGCACGGCGGCATTGTCGACGGCGAGCTGGGCGGCGCGGCGCACCTTGACGTCGTCATAGGGCGCGTTGGCGACATTGAAGCGGGCGACGATGGTCGAGCCGGTGGCGATCTCGGAGTTCATCAGCCCCATCTGCTCGGTCTGCGAGACGGCATCGGAAGCGGTCTCGTGGTCGGTGTCGATCTCGCCGGATTCGAAGGCCGAGAGCATGGCGTTGGGGTCGGAGCCGTAGTCGACCCATTTGATGCCGTCCAAGTAGAATTCGCCCTTCCACCAGGGCTTGTCTTTGCGCTTCACCTCGGCACCGGTCTCGGCATCCCAGCTGACCAGCTCGCAGGGACCGGTGGTGATGGCCAGCGCCTTCAGGGGATCGCCGTCGCCCTCATAGGAGCGGTGCATGATCAGTGCGGGATAGTCGGCCATGCCGGCGATCAGCGAGATGTCGGGCTTGGGCAGGTTCAGCTTGATGGTGAAGTCATCGACCTTTTCGATGCCGCCATCGACCACCTTCTTGGTGTCGGCATTGACCAGCGCGCCCATGCGCGCGGCGACCGAATTGCCGGGCACCGAGGCATCGCACCAGCGGGTGAGGTTGTGGATGACATCGTCGGCGTTGAAGGCATCGCCGTTCGACCACGAGATGCCCTTGCGCACATGCAGGGTCAGCATCCTGGCGTCGTCGCTCGCCTCCCAGCTTTCGAGCAGCCAGGGCTCGAAGGAGAAGTCGGTGTTCCAGCGCACCAGATATTCGTTGCAGTGGCGGGCAACGTTGGACATCTCGACGCCGTCGAAGGTGCGCGGGTCCTTGAAACCCTTGACGTTCATGGCGACGCGCAGGACGCCGCCCTTCTTGGGTTCCGCCGCGCGGGCAGGGATGGTGCCAAGTCCGCCCAGCGCCAGCGCCCCGGCGGCGCTGACGCCGAGCCCGGCCATCAGCGCCAGATATTCGCGGCGGTTGATGCCGCCGGCCTTGAAATCGTCGGCCACGGGTTTGGCTTGCGGGTGGAGTTTGCGGTCGGTCAGCATGAATTTCATCGTCGTTCCCCTGTTGTTGATGCATGCCGCCCAAAAGTGCCCAGCGGTTTTGGGACAATGGCATGCACAGAAAAATCGCCCCGGCCGATCGACAGGCGCGGGGGCGGACGCGACCGCCGGGGCGCCGTTGCCTGAGGGGGAATGATAGAGCGGGGTGACGCCGCGGAGTGTTCGCTTTTCCGCAGTGATTGTGCGGGGTTCCGCGGGGGGAGTCGGCGATTGGCGTATGCGTTGGACGATGGCGCGGCGCGAATCTCCCTCCTTGAGGGGGAGATGTCGCCGAAGGCGACAGAGGGGGTCGGTACGACGGGACTCGACCTCCTATGTTCCATTGTTGAAAAGAGGATGCCGGCGCTTCACGCGAGACGCCCCCTCACCCAGCCTCCGCTTCGCTCGGCTGACCTCTCCCCGAGGGGAGAGGAGACTTGCAGCGCCGGCGCTTCCCTCTTCTCCCCAGCGGGGAGAAGGTGGCCGCGAAGCGGCCGGATGAGGGGGCCTTCGCTATGTTCAATACGGCCACTCACCCCTGCCCAGCGCTGCAACCGCAGCCACGATCCGCGCAAACGCTTCCGCCGCCGCCGGCACCGTGGTGCGGGCACGCAGGAAGCTGTGCACCAGCCTCGGCTCTTCGTGCCACCACGCCTTGCCGCCGGCGGCCAGAATGCGGTCGCGGTAGGTCTCGCCATCCGAGGACAACGGGTCGCATTCGGGGGTGACGATCACCGTCGGCGGCAGGCCGGTGAAATCCTTGTCGCGCAGCGGCGCAAAAGTCGGATCGTCAAGCGATTGGCGCCTGGCCGAACGGACGTCGCGGTAGAAGGCGATGTCGGCCACCGACAGCAGCGGCGCGTCGGCGTGTTCGATGTAGGAGCCGGCGCGCTCGTCGCCGCCGAGCTCGGGGTAGATCAGCACCTGGCCC
>NZ_RZRA01000804.1:0-771 GCF_003998945.1 Mesorhizobium sp. M7A.F.Ca.CA.003.01.2.1
TCTGGGGACCTTTCTTCGGGGCGTTGTGCTTTGCGCTGCTGTTCGTGGTGATGACCGTGCTCGGCATCGACGAGCCCGGCAAGCTCATCGCGCAGGGCGTCATCATCCTGGGTGCCGCGATCTTCTACGGAGTGCGGGTGCGAAACCCCTGACCTGAGACGGCGAAAGCAAGCCGACCGGTGTTCGCCGGGACCGACAAATCCACGCGTTCAGACAATTGCAAACAGATGGAGAAACATGGATGTCACCGCCAAAAAACATCATGTGCTATGGCGACTCGCTGACCTGGGGCTGGGTTCCGGTCAAGGAGGGGTCGCCGACCTACCGCTACCCCTATGACCAGCGCTGGACCGGTGTGATGGCGGCGGCGCTGGGAGGGGGCTACCACATCATCGAGGAAGGCCTGAGCGCGCGCACGACATGTCTCGACGACCCCAACGATCCGCGCCTGAACGGGGCGAACTACCTGCCCTCGGCCATCGCCAGCCATCTGCCGCTGGACCTGGTCATCGTCATGCTCGGCACCAACGACACCAAGTCCTATTTCCGCCGGACGCCTTATGAGATCGCCAATGGAATGGCGAAACTGGTCGGGCAGATCCTGACCAGTGCCGGCGGCATCGGCACCCCTTATCCGGCCCCCAAGGCGCTGGTCATTGCGCCGCCGCCGCTGACCCCGATGCCCGATCCATGGTTCGAGGGCATGTTCGGCGGCGGGCACGAAAAATCCAGGGACCTGGCCAGGCAGTACAAGGCGATGGCGGATTTCAT
>NZ_RZRA01000804.1:781-2677 GCF_003998945.1 Mesorhizobium sp. M7A.F.Ca.CA.003.01.2.1
ATTCATTTCACCGCCGCAAACAACGCCGATCTGGGACGCGCCGTCGCCGACAAGGTCAAGTCGATCCTCGAGCCGGGCCAGGTCAGCACCGCCGCTTGAAGCCGCCACGCCCGTCGGCTTGCGGCACACAGGCCCACGGCGCAGGTGTGTCGCAGGTTCCTCCGGCGATGCACATCGATGCGGGGCCGAACGATGCGTTTGGCCCCGCATTGATATGGCGCCCGGCGCCGGCAGATGTGCGTCGATCTAGGGGCTTGGCCTCGGAACATCATCGGCCGATGCTTTGGTTTGACGATCGAAGACGACCGCCAGGCCGTTCTTGACGGCAAGTGAGGCGACCATGTCGTCGAGCTCGCGATCGGGAATGGCGGGTTTGAGGACCTGCCGGATGGCCCGATAGGCCTGCTCGGTCGACACATAGTCATAGCGCTTTTTACGCGCTTCCACATATTGCTCGATGAGAATGCCCAATCGGCGGGCGGCTATGTCATCTGGCTGCTGCAAGGGAGCCTCCTCAAGCGTCGATCGTTTGCAGACCCCCCGGATGTAAAAACCCACGCTGCGAAAGTTAAGGCCTGCGGCTGGTCCGAAGCCAAATAAATACGCTGTGGTCATCGACGATCCGCACGGCAGCCAAGCCAAGCGTCGGTCAAGGCCTTGGGCGAAATAGGGCGGCAGCGATCGGCTCCCAAGCGCGGAGCGATCCGCCCAGACGTGCATTCACAACAGCGTCGACAGAGCGGCCATGAAGTGGTCGTTTTCCGAAGTCGAGCCGATGCTGACACGCACATAGGTGTCAAAGCCCTGCTGCTTCCACGGTTTGACGATGACCCCTTGCCGCAGCAGGCCTTCGACGAAGACGGAGGCATCTTGCCGGCAGTTGAAGAACAGGAAATTGCCTCTGGAGGCGGCGACGTCGAGGCCCTTGCTCGCCAGGAAAGTCTCGACGCGTTTTCTCTCCGCCCTGGCCAGAGCTACGACCCTGGCGAGGTGTTCGTCATCGGCCAGCGCCGCGAATGCTGCGGCCTGGGCCATGCCGTTGGCGTTGAAAGGCGTGCGGACGCGGTCGAGCAGCGTGCGCAGCTCCGGGTCGCCGACGATGCCGAAGCCGATCCGCAATCCGGCCAGGCCGAACGCCTTGGAAAAGGTCCGAAGCACGATCCACGGCCGGTCGAGCTTTCCCAGATAGGGCAGGGATGACGCATAGTCGTCGCCCTTGGCATATTCGGCATAGGCTTCGTCGATGACGATCAGCGTCTCGTCGCTCGTCGCATCCAGAACCCTCGACAGATTGCCGCCGGAGAGCCAGCTGCCGACCGGGTTCATCGGGTTCGAGAACAGCAGCATGCGCGGCCGTTCGCGCACCGCCTCGACCAGCGCATCGACATTGATGGTCAGATCGTCGTTGACGACAACGCGATTGACGGTAGCGCCCATCAACGTGGTGTAGTCCTCATGCAGCGGAAACGACGGATAGAGCGTGACGACGGCGTCGCCCGGCCGCAACACGGCGCGGCTGATGACGGAGAGAAGATCTTCGGAACCGTTGCCGAGGATAATCTGGTCCTCGGCGACGGCATATTTGTCGCCGATCGCCTGGCGCAGCTTGCGCCCGGCAGGATCCGGATAGAGGCGGAACATCTCGGAGCCGGCATGCATCGTGGCGGCGAGGGTCGGGCTGGGCCCGAGCGGGTTTTCGTTCGAGCCCAGTTTGGCGATTCTGGCCGGTGCGTATCGTTTCCGTACCTCGTCAATGGTCAGTCCGGAATTGTAGGGCGACAGGCGGTTGACTTCGGTGCGGACCATATCCGAGGCTTTCGACACGGGCTGGCTCCTCTGCGGTGGATTTCGTCATCCGTACCGCAGCTGAAATGCTTTGTATATGCTTGTATATGT
>NZ_RZRA01000805.1:0-2677 GCF_003998945.1 Mesorhizobium sp. M7A.F.Ca.CA.003.01.2.1
CTGTCGGCGAGCGGCTTTTCCGTCAGCAGATGGCAATTGTGCGCAAAGGCGGACAGCGCGACCGCGCGCCGGGCGGCGGGAACCACGACATCGAACACCGCTTGCGGTTTGATCTGATCGAGGACGGCATCGAGGCTGCTGCCGATGACGGCATTGGTGAGGCCGTATTCGTGCGCCCGCGCCCGTGCCCTGTCGGCATCGAGATCCACAAGGCCGACAATGGCGAGCCCGTTGACTTGCTGCGCGGCATCGAGCCAGGCCTTGCTCATCGCTCCGCAGCCGACCAGGACGGCATTGATCATCCGGCGCTCCTCCTCCGCTCGGTCCCTCCAGACCGATCGTCACGGCATCCACGGCATGACCGTAAACGTTTTTCCGTAAACGTTTACGAGAACACACCCGAAGGCGTAGAATGTCAATTGGCCGCTCGTGAAAATCGTCCTGTCGCCTTGGCCTGAGCGGCTACCGGTGCTAGCCAAGCAAGGGGAGTACAGTCACTTGGCATCCAGCATTCATGACCTTGCCCGTCACCTGAACATTTCGATCGGCACGGTGTCGCGGGCGCTGAACGGCCGCGCCGACGTCAATGCCGACACGCGCCAGCGCGTGCTCGAGGCGGCCAGGACGCTCAACTATTCGCCGAACCAGTCCGGCCGCAGTCTGCGGCAAGGCGCCACCCATTCGATCGCCTTCATGCTGCAGCCGCATCCGGGCGACCAGCAATATGGCGAGCCGTTCTTCATTCCGTTCCTGATCGGGCTGCAGGCCAGGCTTGCGGAAAGCGGGCTCGACCTGACCGTGGTCATGGGCGCGCCGGGCGACTACCAGCAGGAGCGCCTGCGCCGCGTCGTCGAGACGCGCCGCGCCGATGCGGTGCTGCTGGCCTGGACGCGGCGCGAGGATGAACGCATCGACTATCTCACCCAGGCCGGCTTTCCCTTCGCCACGCTCGGCCGCAGCCGCTCCGGAACCAAGTCCTACCCTTCCCTCGACCTCGATTTCGAGAAGGCCGGCGCCGACGCGGTCGACCGCCTCGTGGCGCGCGGCCACCGCCGCATCGCCGCCGTCCGCCCGTCGCTCGACCTTAATTTCGGCTATCTGTTTTTGGTCGGCTATCGCAAGGCCTTGCGGCGGCACGGCATCGAGGTAGACCCCGAGCTGATCGCGTCCGGCTTCATCAACGAGGCCGGCGGCTACGGGGTGACGCCGCAGGTGATGCGCTCCAAGGCTCCGCCGACCGCCATCATCTTCAACAATGACGCGATGGCGCTGGGCGGCTGCAAGGCGCTGGCAGAGATGGGTATCAGGCCGGGTCACGACATGGCAGTGACCGTCATCGTCGACACGCCGCTCTGCCGCTATTTCTCGCCAGCCCTGACCGCCTTCCGCCCGGCGCTGGAGCCGATGGGACAACGGCTCGCGGAAATGCTGCTGGCGTCCCTTCCCGCCTTCGCCGGCCCGGAGGGTCCGCGGATCATCCGCGAGGTCTGGCCGCTGGAACTGGTCGCGCGCGACAGCGATTAATCGCAGCAGCAGGACCTGGCGAATTTGTCAAACGCTGAGCCAGGGTGTGTTGAGATTCAGGTCAGGCCGAGCCGAAAATGATGGCTTTTGAGAACCGGAGCGGAGCGGACATTCGGGTCCGTGAGCACCGGAAGCGCAGAAAGCCGTCGTTTGCAGGCCGGCCTCACCTGAATATCGACATACCCTAGTCCACCTTCTTCTCGCCCCGCTCCCCGGCCTTGACGATGTCGCCCGTGGTGAACAGGATTTCCTTCAGTTCCGCGCGCCAGTCCTTCTTCTGGCGCAGCAGGAATTCGAGATCCATGCCGAAATGCTTGAACTCCTCGCCCTGCGCGTTCTTCATGATGGCGCGCGCCTGCGGGTCCTTCTCCACCGACATGCGCTGTTCGTACCAGCTGATCGCTTCCGCCTCCTCGATCAGCGAGGTGATCATGCGGGCAAAGGTCCGCACCTCCTGCGACAGTTCTTCAGGCGGTTCGTGATACTGGTCGAAACCCATGTCGTCCTCCCCTCAAACAGCACACCGGTGCGCAGTGCACCGGCCGCAGCCTTGAATGCGCGGGAGGCGCTATAGGTTCCGGATCACGCCACAACCAGGGCGATCAGCGGGAGCCAGCCTCAAGACACCGGCGCTGCTCCGCCCTCTGCCGTGCGCCGCGCGATGAACTCGTCCAGCACGCCTGATGTGGCGACGGCCGAGGTCGGCGGCGCGAAATCGGCAAGCACCCGCCTCCAGACGCCGGTGGCGCGCTCGCTCGCCGTCTTCGAGCCGCTTTGCGTCCAGTTGCCGAAATTCGACCAGTCGGCCACCAGCGGTTCATAGAAGGCGGTGCGATAGCGCGCCATGGTGTGGCCGGCCGAGAAGAAATGCCCGCCCGGCTGCACCTCGGCGATAGCTTCGAAACCAATCGTGTCGGTGTCGCCGGGCGTCGCAGCACAAAGTTCAGCCACCGTCTGCAGCGCCTCGATGTCGGTGATCAGTTTCTCGAAGGAGACACTGAGGCCGCCCTCCAGCCAGCCGGCAGCATGGATGCACATCGTCGCCCCGGCCAGCACCGAGCCCCACAGCGCGAACTGCGTCTCGTGCGCGGCCTGTGCGTCGGAGATGTTGGCCGCACTGCCGCCGCCGGACCGCCAAGGCAGCCCGGTGAAG
>NZ_RZRA01000806.1:0-2673 GCF_003998945.1 Mesorhizobium sp. M7A.F.Ca.CA.003.01.2.1
CCTGTCACCGACATTGCCGGATTGATCGAACGCACCGAAGGCCGGATACCCGTTTTCAACGGACGCGGCGGCCTTGAACTGATCGACAATTTCCGCATCGGTTGCCGCGGCATGATCCTGGCGCCTGATGGCATCGACCTCGCCGTGCGCGCCTACAATGCGTTTCGGATCGGTGACGAAGCGACGGCCGAGGCCGAGTACGCAAGAATGCTGCCGGCAGCGGTCTTCGTCATGCAGGGCATCGAGAACCTGATCTGCTACGGCAAGCGGCTGTTCGGCGCCCGCGCAGGCATCCCGATACACGACCGGGCTCCGGCGATGCGGCCCAACGAGACCGGCGTGGCGATGGTGGCGCGCTTTGCGGCTGGCCTCGGTCGGTTGCCTGGCTGAACGGCAACTGCCCGTCAATAGGTCGTCCGCCCACCCGACAGGTCGAACGTGGAGGCGGTCGTGAAACTGTTCTCCTTGGAGACGAGCCAGGCGACCATCGCCGCGGCTTCGTCGACCTCCAGCAGGCGGCCGCGCGGAATGCGCGAGCGCATATATTCGATGTGCTCCGGCGTCAGCTGTTCGAGGATGCGCGTCTGTGCCGTGGCCGGCGAGATGCAGTTCACGGCGATGTCGTACTGCGCCAGTTCCTTGCCGAGCGACTTGGTCAAGCCGATGACCGCCGCCTTCGAGGCTGAATAGGCGGAGGCGTTGGGGTTGCCCTCCTTGCCGGCGACCGAAGCGATGTTGACGATCCGTCCGTAATTGCGCTCCTTCATTCCGGGAACCACGGCGCGATTGACGTAGAACGTACCGTTTACGTTGACGTCGATGACCTTCTTCCACGTCTCGATGTCGTAGACGTCGAGCGGGGCGGCAGGGCCGGCAATTCCGGCGGAATTGACCAGAATGGAAATCTTGCCGGCCAGATCTTCGGTCCTGGCGCGCGCCGCGTCCACCGACGTCCAATCGGCGACGTCCACGATCTCTGTCGTGGCAGCGTTGCCGAGTTCCTTCTTGGCGGTTTCGAGGCGGGCCTCATCGAGATCCCACAAGCTGACCGTCGCGCCGGAAGCGACGAAACGCCTGGCCATCGCGAAGCCGAGGCCTTGGGCGCCACCGGTGACCACAGCGTGCTGGCCGTCAAGATCGATCCTGTTCATGTCGAGCGGTTCTTTCCGTTTGAGCTACTTCCGGGATAAAGGCCGGCCTGTGCAGGCCGGCGATCGCTACATGGTCGCGCCAAGGCTCCATGGCACGAACTCGTTGTCGCCATAGCCGAGCGCTTCCGACCTGGTGCGCCCGCCGGAAGCGACGCGCAGGATCTCGGCAAAGATCTCCTCGCCCTTCTCGGCCAGCGAGACGCCGTCCAGTATGTCTCCGCAATTGATATCCATGTCCTCGCGCATCTGCTCGAAGATGAAGCTGTTGGAGGCAAGCTTGATCGAGGGCGTCGGCTTGCAGCCGAAGGCCGAACCGCGGCCGGTGGTGAAGCACAATATGTTGGCGCCGCCGGCGACCTGCCCGGTGGCCGAGACCGGGTCGTAGCCGGGCGTATCCATGAAGACGAGGCCGCGCTCGTTGATCGGCTCGGCATATTCCAGCACCGCCCGCAGATTGGTGGTGCCGCCCTTGGCGGAAGCGCCGAGCGATTTCTCCAGGATGGTCGTCAACCCACCCAGCTTGTTGCCGGGCGAAGGGTTGTTGTTCATCTCCATGTCGTGCCTGGCGGTATAATCCTCCCACCAGCGGATGCGTTCGATCAGCTTTTCGCCCACCGCGCGGCTCTCGGCGCGCAAGGCGAGGAGATGTTCGGCGCCATAGATCTCGGGCGTCTCCGAGAGCACCGCCGTACCGCCTTGCCCGACAAGCAGGTCCACCGCAGCACCTAGTGCCGGATTGGCGCTGATGCCGGAGTAACCGTCCGATCCGCCGCATTGCAGCGCAAGCACCAGTTCGGAGGCTGGTTGCGGCGTCCTTTCGGCGGCGTTCACCGTAGGCAGCATGTCGACGATCGCCTTCACGCCAGCCTCGACCGTCTTTCGCGTACCGCCGGTTTCCTGGATGGTCATCGTGCGGAAAATCGTGCTCTCCTTGATGTTGTACGACTGCATCCAGCGTGGGATCTGGAACGCTTCGCAGCCGAGTCCGACCATCAGCACGCCGCCGATATTGGGGTTCGTGGCAAAGCCCCATTGCGTCCTTTTCAACAGGTCGTAAGCGGGACCCTTGGTGTCGATGCCGCAGCCAGTGCCGTGGACGAGTGCGATGATACCGTCGACATTGGGATAGTCGCGCAGGATGCCAGACCGGTTGACCTCGTCGGTGATGAACCGGGCGACGCTGGCAGAGCAGTTCACCGAGGTCAGGACGGCAATGAAGTTGCGCGTGCCCACCTTGCCGCTCGGCCGGCGGTAACCCATGAAAGTAGCGCGCTCGGCCTCGGCAACGATCTCGGTTTGCCTGGTATTCGTGCCGAAGACGTAGTCGCGTTCGAAATTTCGCAGATACACATTGTGCTCGTGAACCCAGTCGCCGGCGACGATTGGTTCCCGCGCAAAACCGATGGTCTGGCCGTATTTCACGATCGGCTGGTCCGAGCCGATGTCGCGCAAGGCCATTTTGTGCCCGCGCGGTATGCGTGCCCTGGCAGCCACGTCACCGGCTTTTTCGCCGATCTTCAAC
>NZ_RZRA01000807.1:0-2668 GCF_003998945.1 Mesorhizobium sp. M7A.F.Ca.CA.003.01.2.1
CACTTCGAAGGGACCATGGCGCAAACGAAAAACGGGCCGGCGCGCCGGCCCGTTTTTCGTTTGCGCCATGGTCCCTTCGAAGTGACAGCACGGCTGCTGACCCAATCCGGCACGCAGAGGTTAACAGCGGCCCGGCCGGCCTGTGCGAAACCAGCTTCCAAGCCTGTGGATTCTCGGTGGATAAGCTGTTCACAACACAAGATATTGAGGTGAACAAAACGGGAAAATTCCGCCATCGCTGATTCGTCGCCGATTCGTTCCGGCTTTGAGCTGAACGTTAACGACGACAGCCGGAATCCCCTGCCAATTGCTTAACGCAGATTAAGAAAGATCAACAATTTCATAACCTTGGTCGAGGCACGCCAAGCCATTGTGATCGTTTATCGGCAAAGGTTAATGGCAATGCCCTCTTAGCACGAAACGGGCCAGTTCAGCGATTCAGCATGTGGTGCGTCTCGTGGTCGCGAAATCCACATATAGCCGTGAACAAAAGCTGAACCTGCAGGAGTCACTGATTCGTCGCCGATTCGTTCCAGACTCGTTCTATCCGTTAATCCGCATTCTGATTGAGAGCTTGACGGAACCACCTTCTGGCTGCCGACGGAACATTCCGCTTTCGCTTCGCGCCCGAAATCCCTATGTGTCGCCTGTCATACGCGCCCATTTGAGGCACGCTCCCGACAACCAGAGGCCAGAAGCCTTATCTCCAGGTCCCGGAAGCCTTATTCTAGGTTGATGAACATCCAGCCCAAACACACTGAGCCGCTGATCCTGTCGGGCCGCGACGTGACCGCCGTGCTCGGGCCGACCAACACCGGCAAGACCCATCTCGCCATCGAGCGCATGGTGGCGCATGAGAGTGGAATCATCGGCCTGCCGCTCAGGCTTCTGGCGCGCGAGGTCTACGCCCGCGTCTGCGAAAAGGTCGGCGCCCACAAGGTTGCGCTGATTACCGGCGAGGAAAAGATCCAGCCACCGGGCGCCAAATATTCGGTCTGCACCGTCGAGGCCATGCCGCGCGAGACCGACGCCGCCTTCGTCGCCATCGACGAGGTGCAGCTCGCCGGCGACCTCGAGCGCGGCCACATCTTCACCGATCGCATCCTGCACCTGCGCGGCCGCCAGGAAACGCTGCTGCTGGGCGCCGCCACCATGCAAAGTATCCTGCAGCGCCTGCTGAGGGGTGTCTCGGTGGTGACGCGGCCGAGGCTGTCGCATCTTGCCTATGCCGGCTCCAAGAAGCTGACCCGCCTGCCGCGGCGCACGGCGATCGTCGCCTTTTCCGCCGACGAGGTCTACGCCATCGCCGAGTTGATCCGCCGCCAGCAGGGCGGTGCCGCCGTCGTGCTCGGCGCGCTCTCGCCGCGCACCCGCAACGCCCAGGTGGCGCTGTTCCAGTCCGGCGATGTCGACTACCTCATCGCCACCGATGCCATCGGCATGGGTCTCAACCTCGATCTCGACCACGTCGCCTTCGCCCAGAATCGCAAGTTCGACGGCTTCCAGTACCGCAATCTGACGGCGGCCGAGCTTGGCCAGATCGCCGGCCGCGCCGGCCGGCATCTGCGCGACGGCACGTTCGGTGTCACCGGCCAGGTCGACCCGCTGGACGAGGATCTGATCAAGAAGATCGAAGGCCACGACTTCGACCCGGTGAAGGTGCTGCAATGGCGCACCGCACATTTCGACTTTGCCAGCCTCGACGCGCTGAAGCGCTCGATCGAAACCAACGCCCCGGTCGAGGGACTGACACGGGCATTGCCTGCCGTCGATGCACAGGCGCTCGAGCATCTGTCGCGCGACGAGGACATCCGCGCACTCACCACCAATGCCAAGCGCGTGGCGCTGTTGTGGGAAGCCTGCGCGCTGCCCGACTACCGCAGGATCGCGCCGGCCCAGCATGCCGACCTCATTGCCTCGATCTACACGGACCTCGCACGCCACGGCCATGTCGACGAGAATTATATGGCCGAGCAGGTTCGCCGCGCCGACACAACAGAGGGCGACATTGATACGCTCTCGCATCGCATTGCCCAGATCCGCACCTGGACATTCGTGTCGAACCGGCCCGGCTGGCTGGCCGATCAGGCACACTGGCAGGAAAAGACGCGCGAAATCGAAGACAGATTGTCGGATGCGCTGCATGAGCGGTTGACGAAACGCTTCGTAGACCGCAGGACTTCCGTCCTCATGCGGCGCCTTAGAGAAAATACCATGCCTGAAGCCGAAATTAGTCCTACCGGAACCGTCCTTGTCGAAGGCCACCATGTCGGCGAGCTGCAAGGGTTCCGCTTCACCGCCGACCAGACCGCCGGCGGCGAAGACGCCAAGGCGGTGCGCACCGCTGCCCAGAAGGCGCTGGCCGCCGAGTTCGAGGCGCGCGCCGAACGCTTCGGCGCCTCGGCCAATGGCGATATCGCGCTCGGGTCGGATGGCACGCTGCGCTGGATCGGTGCGCCGATCGGCACGCTTGTATCAGGCGAAGACGCGCTGAAGCCGCGGCTGGTGCTGCTGGCCGACGAACAGCTGACCGGCCCGGCGCGCGACAAGGTCGCCGCGCGTGCCGAGCGTTTCGTCAATTTCCAGATCGAGTCGCTGCTGAAGCCGCTGGTCGACTTGAAAAACGCCGACCAGATTTCCGGCATCGGCCGTGGCATCGCCTTCCAGC
>NZ_RZRA01000808.1:0-2666 GCF_003998945.1 Mesorhizobium sp. M7A.F.Ca.CA.003.01.2.1
GAGTTGCAGCCGAGATAATCACTCCGGCTGACAAGTCAACTGCCGCATGAAAGCGCCGCCCGATGACGTTTTTCCGCAAATCGGATTCGGCGCGGATTCAGCGGTTGATGGCGGCGATGAAATCGCGCACTTCGTCGATCAGCGTACCAAGCCGCTTGAGCGTCTGGCCGTCTTCCGGCCGGTGCTCGATCTCGGTGGCGCAATCGGCGATGGCAAAGGCGCCCACGCCCCGTGCCGAACCCTTTAATCCATGGGCGAGCAGAAGCCGGTCCTTGATATCGGCGTCGACTATTCTGTCACGCACGGACAGCGCCTGCTGTACAAATAGCGCCAGAACCTCTTGCTCAAGGCTGCGGTCACCCATTGTCTGGCGGGCAAGGTGTGCCAAATCGACCGGCCGTGACCGTCTTGGTCCGGATACATCTCCCCCGGGCATTGAGAAGGCGATGCCGCTTTCGCCACGCATGAACTCGAACTCCGTTTCTTCGACTCGCCCAAAAACCTAGGCGAATCCAATGGACAACGGGTTAATGAATGGCCCGGAAAAATGTTGCCAAAGCGGCGTCCAAATCACAGTTCCGTTAACCTTATATTTAAAGTTTTACGTATCCCGCGGAATGCATGTTTTCTTTACCCCCCTGTGTCATTACGATACGAGGGGTCCATTTTCAGCCTCCTGCGCGGGGCAAGACAAACAGAATTATAAGCCCGCGGCAGCTAGTACAGGGTAGCGAAGGCATGGCAAAGAAACCGACGACGAGAACTCTCGACAGCGAAGTGGCCAGGGAACTGGAAAAGGCGCTCGATCTCGACCTCAGCAATGAGATCGGCAGCGGCGACCTCGATATCGCGGCTTCGATGGAGGATCTTGAAGCGCAGATATCCCAGGCGGCCGACGAGCTGGCGCGCGAGGGACGCAATCATAAGCCGGAACAGAACCCGGAGCCGGTGGTCAACCAAAACCAGGCCGCGAAACCCGCGCCCAAGGCCAAACCTGCCGAATTGCGCCCCGTGGAACCGCGCAATGGCGCCCAGCCCGCAGGTTTCGCGCCGGCCAATGACGATCGCCAGAAGGATTACAAGACGCTCCTGCACAGCCTCAACAGGCGTGCCTCGAACACCATTTACTGGGTCGTCGCCTTCGTTTCGCTCGCCTGGTTCGCCGGTGCCGGTGGTTTGGCCAATCTGCTTTTCGGACCGAGCATCTGGAGAATCCGCACGCTCGACCAGTTCCTTGCCCGTCCGGAACTGATCGGCCTCGCCGTCGCGGCCATCGTGCCCGTCATCCTGTTCTGGGCCTTCGCCGCCATGATTCGCCGCGCCCAGGAAATGCGCATCGCCGCACAGTCGATGACCGAAGTGGCCTTCCGCCTGACCGAGCCGGAAAACCTTGCCCAGGATCGCGTCATGATGATCGGCCAGGCCGTTCGTCGCGAGGTCGCGGCGATGGGCGAAGGCATCGAACGCACGCTTGCCCGCGCCGTCGAACTGGAAACGCTTGTCCACAGCGAAGTCAACCAGATCGAACGCTCCTATTCCGAGAATGAATCCCGCATCCGTTCGCTGGTCGACGGCCTCGGCAGCGAGCGCGAAGCCGTCGTCACCCATGCCGAGCGCGTCCGCGCCTCGATTACCGGCGCGCATGAGACGCTGAAGGACGAGATCGGCGCGGCTTCCGACATCATTCGCGACTCGATCCTCAATGCATCGACCAAATTGTCGATGACGATCACCAATTCCGGCGACACGCTGATCGACCGCATCAACGAAAGCTCGATGTCGATCTTCGATTCCGTCGAAGGCCGGCTCGATTCGATCACCGACCGTCTGTCGACCTCGGGCGAGGCCTTCGCCAGCCTTCTCGACACCCGCATTGCCAAGCTGACGGACACCACGGACGGACTGACGCGGTCGTTGACCGATCTGCTCGACGATCGCACCACCGGCATGGTGTCGCTGCTAGGCGGCGCCGCGCGCACCCTCAATTCCGAATTCGAGGCCAGCCTCAACGGCATCGAGCGCACGCTCGCCGAACGCGGCCAGGCGCTGATCAGCGAGTTCCAGACCCGCGCCGAGGCGCTCGACACCGGAACGCAGAAGCTCAATGCGGCACTCGAGGCCCGCGCCCGCCAGATCAATGAAACGCTGGTCGAGCGCGCCCGCGAAATCGCGCACACCTTCGCCGAGAGCAAGGACACGCTGTCGGCGATGATCGATCAGGGCAAGACCCAGATCGGCGCCGACATGGCCGACATCGTCACTTCGACCTCCTCTATGCTCGAAGCCCGCGCCAGCGACTTCGCCGGACGCATGGAAGCCGCCCGTCACGTCGTGTCGCGTTCGTTCGACAGTGACATCCAGCGGCTCGCCGACGCCCGCGTCGGCATCGAGGAAGCTGTCGAGAACCACAGCAGGAAACTGTCCGAAAGCCGCGAGCGCATGGCCGCGGCCATGGAGGCCGACCTGGCGAAGTTCGCCGAGGGCCGCGCCGGCATCGATGCGGCAGTAACCAACCAGGCGCAGAAGCTGGCCGAAGGCCGCAGCCTGATCTCGCGCGCTCTCGAAGAGGATCTGCGCAAGGTCAATGAATCGCGGGCGGCCATCGATGCATCGCTCGGCAGCCATCTCGAAAGGCTGGAAGAAGGTCGCAACAGGCTCTCTATTGC
>NZ_RZRA01000809.1:0-2661 GCF_003998945.1 Mesorhizobium sp. M7A.F.Ca.CA.003.01.2.1
GTGTTATGATCTACCTCCAGGACGCTTGCACCGCAGTCCTCAACAGTTGGAATCACAATTAGCTCATTCATGAACTTGTTTATTTCCACCACGCCACATGTAGAAATTTGTGGGAGGATTATATCATTAAACTGCCGTTCAGCTCTCGCCAACAGATATACGATTATCTGTTGAGCAGAATAATAATGAGACCAGCGCTCTAGAAGTTTGACGAACATTTCCTTCATTTCGATGGCATCAGAGTAGGAATCCTCTCGGCCACTCACGCTCAACTTTGCGCGTAGTCCCCGAACACCGTCGTGCGATCGTTGAGAATAGAACCGTTTGAGTCTGTCGATGGTGTCTCTGGCTACTTGATTTCTTTCAATTTCAAGCTCAAGCTTTTGTAACAGCTTTTCGATCGCGCTTACGCGGTTTGCGGCGATGTTCTTGTAAGTATGGTTGATGTCGCGAGCCGCCATGTCGCGACCCGCGCTGGCTCCCGACTGATCGACTGTGGTTGAATTTGCCGTCACGCTACGCGCCTTTATCGACACGTTACTTCGTGATCGTCTTGTCACGTCCTACTAAGTCGCCACCAGCGGTAGCGCCACCCTGATTAACGGCGTTTCCACCAGGGCCTGCTCGATTTTTGATAATTTGAAATGTTATGAGCGAACCAGCGCCCAGACCTACTAGAAAGCTAATTATTTCAGAAATGTAGTCTGCAATTGCTGCCATGAATCACCCCCGAGCCACGGCCAGTTTAGCACCCTTTTTCTATTTTGAAACTACTTAAGGACCTAGTCCCCCATCTTCAAGGCCTGGATAAACGCCTCCTGCGGAATGTCCACCTTCCCGAACTGCCGCATCCGCTTCTTGCCTTCTTTCTGCTTGTCCAGCAGCTTGCGTTTGCGCGAGACGTCGCCGCCGTAGCATTTGGCGGTGACGTCCTTGCGCAGCGCCGAGATGGTTTCTCGGGCGATGACCTTGCCGCCTATTGCCGCCTGGATCGGGATCTTGAACAGATGGTTCGGGATCAGCTCCTTGAGCTTCTCGCACATCTGCCTTCCGCGCTTTTCCGCCGCCGTGCGGTGCACCAGCATGGACAGCGCGTCGACCGGCTCCTCATTGACCAGGATCGACATCTTCACCAGGTCGCCCTCGCGGTAGTCGGTCAGGTGATAGTCGAAGGAGGCGTAGCCCTTGGAGATCGACTTCAGCCGGTCGTAGAAATCGAAGACGACCTCGTTGAGCGGCAGATCGTAGATCAGCATGGCGCGCTTGCCGACATAGGACAGGTCGGCCTGGATGCCGCGCCGGTCCTGGCAGAGTTTCAATATGCCGCCGAGATAGTCGTCGGGGGTCAATATGGTGGCGCGGATCCACGGCTCCTCGATCGCCGAGATCTTGACCACGTCGGGCATGTCGGCCGGGTTGTGCAGTTCCTTCATCGAGCCGTCGGTCAGAGCCAGCCGGTAGACGACGCTGGGTGCCGTGGCGATCAGGTCGAGGTTGAACTCGCGCTCCAGCCGCTCCTGGATGATTTCGAGATGTAAGAGGCCAAGGAAGCCGCAGCGATAGCCGAAGCCGAGCGCGGCGCTGGTTTCCATTTCAAAAGAGAAGCTGGCGTCGTTGAGGCGCAATTTGCCGACTGCGGCGCGCAGATCCTCGAAATCGGCGGCGTCGACCGGGAACAGGCCGCAGAACACCACAGGCTGCGCCGGCTTGAAGCCGGGCAGCGCCTTGGCGGTGGCGCGCTTGTCCTCGGTGATGGTGTCGCCGACGCGCGTGTCGGCCACTTCCTTGATCGAGCCGGTGAAGAAGCCGAATTCGCCGGGGCCGAGCTCGTCGACATTGATGCGCGCCGGTGTGAACACGCCGGTGCGCTCGACCAGATATTTGGCGCCGGTGCCCATCATGCGGATGGTCTGGCCCTTCTTCAGCACGCCGTCGATGACGCGCACCAGCACGATGACGCCGAGATAGGCGTCGTACCAGCTGTCGACCAGCATCGCCTTCAGGGGTGCCGTGGCGTCGCCTTCGCGCGGCGGCGGCAATTGGTGGACGATGGCCTCCAGGACATCCGGAATGCCGAGGCCGGTCTTGGCCGAGATCAGCACGGCGTTGGAGGCGTCGATGCCGATCACCTCCTCGACCTGCTCGCGGATGCGCTCGGGCTCGGCGGCCGGCAGGTCGACCTTGTTCAGCACCACGACGATCTCGTGGTTGTTGTCGATCGCCTGGTAGACATTGGCCAGCGTCTGCGCCTCGACGCCCTGGGAGGCATCGACGACCAGCAGCGAGCCCTCGCAGGCGGCCAGCGACCGCGACACTTCATAGGCGAAGTCGACATGTCCGGGCGTGTCGATCAAATTGAGGATATAGTCCTCGCCATTGTTGGCGCGGTATTTCAGCCGCACCGTCTGCGCCTTGATGGTGATGCCGCGCTCGCGCTCGATGTCCATCGAGTCCAGCACCTGCTCCTTCATGTCGCGCAGCTCCAGCCCGCCGGTCAGCTGGATCAGCCTGTCGGCAAGCGTGGATTTGCCATGGTCGATATGGGCGACGATGGAGAAATTGCGGATGTGGTCGAGGGGCGTGCTCATGGCGCGCGTTTAGCAGGGGTGGCTTGCCCGAGCAAGCTGTGCGCCTTTGCCGGAGCAGGCAGCACGGGCACCT
>NZ_RZRA01000080.1:0-9652 GCF_003998945.1 Mesorhizobium sp. M7A.F.Ca.CA.003.01.2.1
ATCGCGGGCTGCGGCCTAAAACGAACGGGTTGCAGTTCGGCGATTTCGCCATTCTGGCAGATCCGTCCGGACGGCTGATCCGTCTTTTCGGAATCGAGCCACCTGGCCTGACAAGCGCGCTGGCGCTGTCGGATTGGGTTGTCCAATTTGTCGGAAAGACGAACTTCTTCTTGCTTTAGCCCTTGACCGCCCCAGCGGTCATGGATCCCGATATCTGCCGATACATCACAAGACCCAGCAATGCCGGCGGCAAGGCGCCCAGCATCATGACGGCGGAAGCGGTTCCCCATTTTACGCCACCGCCGCTCGCGGCGAAGAAGAAGGATGCGCCGACCGTCATCGGCACGGCACGACTGGTTGTCAGCATGAGGCCGAAGAGGAATTCGTTCCAGGCGGTGATGAAGCCGAAGATGAAGGTTGTGACGAGCGCCGGTCGGATGACGGGCCGGACGATCATCATCATCACCTGCAAGGAACTTGCGCCATCGACTTTCGCCGCCTCGTCGAGTTCGACTGGTACATCTGAAATCGCGTTTACCAGGATGACGAGTGCAAGCGGCGCGTTGACGATGGTCAGGATGAGCCCGAGCCCGATCCGCGTATCGAGCAGGCCCAGCCACTGGTACATCATGTAAAGCGGGATCGCGAAGATGATCAGCGGCACGGCGCGAAGATTGATGACGATCGGCAGGACCAAGCGCTTTCCCGCCTCGCTGCGCGCGATCGCATAGGCAGCCGGGAACGCGAGCACGATCGCAAGGCCGGTTCCGATCAGCGCCGCCACGGTGCTGTTCAGCAGATAGGCATAGATGTTGAAGCGGCTGGTCTGCGTCAGGACCTCCAGATAGTTGTCGAGCGTCGGCTGGCTGATCCACAAACCGGGGTTCGTCGAAAGCTCGCGCTGGCTTTTGAGCGATGTGATCAGCGTCACGATAATGGGGAAATTCATCGCCAGCACGGCGATGGCAAAAACGATCCAGCGCAGTGCCCCGGCCATCGTCAACGCTTCCTGCGGCCGGCAAGCCGGTTAAGGCAGTGGAGAACGATGAACGACGCCATGAACAGGACAACCGAGGCGGCGACCGCCTTGCCAATAGCCCCTTCCTTGAAGAAGGCTTGGTAGATGTAGATCGACAAGGACGTCGTTGAACCTCCTGCACCACTGCCGGTCAATGCATAGACATTGTCGAACACCCGGAAACCGTCGATGAAACGGATGAAAAACGCGATGACCAGCGTCGGCTTCATCAATGGCAGGTCGATCCACCGGACGATCTCAAACGGTGATGCGCCATCGAGCGAGGAGGCTTCGCGCACGTCGAGCGGTATGGCCGAATAGGCCATGTAGAAGAGCAGGAAGGCGAAAGGCGTCCATTGCAGCGTCTCCACGACGACAAGGGTGCGGAAGGCATTGTTGATGTCGAGGAAGGCCGGGCTGTCACCGAACCATTCGAAGAGATAGTAGGGGACGGGGCCCGCAAATTCATGCAGCACCAGCCGGTACATGAGACCGACCATGGCCGGCGCGACCATCAGCGGCAGCATCAACGGCGCCATCAGGACTGGTCGCTTGCTCAGAAGCGGTGCCAGGAAGATGGCAAGGAAAAGACCGATCAGACATTCCGCTGATGCGGTAAGAATACCGAAGCGCAGAGAGAACCAGGCCGAGCTCCAGAATTCGCGGTCGTTCAACACCGCGACATAGTTGCTGAAACCGCTCAACACCGGACTGCGCAGCGTCTCGAATGTGACGGCCGAAATGGAATAAATCAGATTGACGATCGCCGGAAAGCCGAGGAACAGCAGCAGGAAGCCGACCAGCGGCGTCAGATACATCCTGCCTTCGGCACGTGTCACAAGGGCCATGTCGATCCGCCAAACGCGCCGGACGCCGAGCTCGACCCGGCGTCCGGCAAATGGTTCATTTCTTGAGAAGGTCCTGCATGCCCGCCTTGGTGTGGGCGAGCGCATCCTCGAGGCTCTGCTGGCCGGACCAGTAGCCGGTAAACTCCTTTGCCTGCAGCTCATAGACCGGGAGCGCACTCGCGGACGTCGCACCGGTCATGACATAGCCGTACTTGCTGGCGAATTCGCCGAGCTTGACGAGATCGGGACGTTCCTTCGCAACCTTGGCGACGACATCGGGAGACAATGCCGGCGAACCGCCGCTGCGCGCATAGAGCAAGGCCGCATCCTCGGTGGCGAGCCACTTCAGGAACTTGACGGCGCCTTCCTTGTTCTTGGCGTTCTTGTTGAGGCCCAAACCAAGGCCGTGGATATGATCGGCGCGTCCGTCGGGACCTGCCGGCGGCGCGACGATCCCGGTCACCTCGGCGACCGCCGGAGATTTTTCGGTGCTGGTCAGATCCGCCGCCGCGGCATTCCACTGCAGTGCCGTCGCGGCCTGACCGGATGCGAAGGCCGCGTTGGTTTCCGCATATTCGTAGCTCAGCGAATCCTTGGGCGATGACCCGGCATCATAGAGTTTCTTGTAGAGCTCGAGGCCGGTCTTGTAGGCATCGGAATCCACCGTGACATTGCCGTTCTTGTCCATCCAGTCGCCGCCGTAGGAGCGCGGCAGGGACTGGAAGACCATCATGTTGAACAGCAGGTTCTTCATCTGCAGGACCGTGCCGTAGCGCACCGGGCTGTCGGGGTTCACCTGCTTGGTGAAATAGAGGGCGGTGGCCGCCCAGTCGTCCCAGGTCCAGCTGTCCGGGTCCTTCGGCTGCAGCGGCTTGCCGAGATATTTCTGGGCGATTTCACCATAGGTCTTCTTGGCGGCGTCATCCCTGCTCAAGGCGTCGACGAGATCCTTGCGGTAGTACATGAAGTGCAGCGAAAGGTCGGTCGGCACGCCGTATTGCTTGCCGTCGAACTGCATCGTCTTGAGAACGGATTCGCCGAAAACCTTGGCCGCATCCGCGCCAAGATCGACCGGCTCCATATAGGGCGCGTAGCGACCGAGCGAGTAGGTGGCGACGAGATTCACGTCGAAGGCGTTGGATCCGGCCGCCATGTCGGCCTGCAGCTTGTCGTAAAAGCCTTCGCGGTTGAAGAACAGCAGCTCCACCTTGTCGGCATCGCTTGCCTGCTTGTTATAGGTTTCCACGGTTGCCCGCAGTGCGGTTTCCTCGGACCCGCCAGGCCAGCCGAGCACGGTCACGGTTGCGTTGGCAAAGGTCGGCAAAGCTGTCCCCGCGAGGAGGGTGGCCATAAGCGCAAAAGACGTCCTGCTCAATTTCATGATCGTTCCCTTCTTTTTTGATGATTTTTGCATGGCATGACCGGCGGCGCCGCTACTTTGCCCATTCGGCAAGATCGGCAACACCGATGACGCCGGCGTGGCCCGCGAGCTTCGCCGCAACGAGATTGGAGGAAAGGCGCGGTGGAACCTCGCCCAGATGCGCGCGCACCCGGTCGAGATAGCCATCGGCAAGACCGATGCTGCCGCCGATGACGATCGATTTCGGATCGAACATCATCTGAATGTCCCGGCACAGCGTCGCGACCCGCGAGGCGCTCCGCGAGACGATGGCGTCGGCCCAGGCCTCGCCCTTCAGCGCAAGCCCGAACACATCGGCGGCATCGGCCTTGAAGCCGGCCTTGAGGGCCTGCGAAGCGATCCAGCGGCCGGAGGTGCTGTCTTCGAGCGGGGCCTGGTCTTCAGACAAACCACGGATCAGACCGAAGTGACCGGCAAGACCGGACAGCAATCGGCCGTTGCAAACGATGCCGCCGCCAATTCCGGTCGAGATGGTCAGAAAGACGATGTCGCGACCTTGCCCGGCGCCGAATTTGTATTCGCCCCAGGCGGCTGCCTGGGCATCGTTGAACGCACAGACGGGCTTGCCGAAAACAGCGGATGCCCTTTCGACCAGCGGGTAGCCGTCGGGAATGCCAAGCGTCGCCGGATTCAACGCCGACCAGCGTCCATCGTGCACCAGCCCCGTCACCGCAATACCGATACGACTGAAGCGGCTTGACCAGGCCGACGTGCTTTGCGCAAGGGATGCCAGCCAGGCGTCGGGTCCAGCCTCTCGCGCGGTAGGCACGATCATGTCCTCGACCACCTTGCCGCCGCTGACCAGCGCGGCCATGGTCTTGGTTCCCCCGATGTCGATGCCCAGCACGGTTGGGCCAAGCACGGTTTGCGTGCCCCTTGCCGCATAGGCCCCGGAAATCGCCTGGTGGAACCACGAGGTGACGTGCTCGGTACGGGTGATCGCCGATCCGACAACCACGGCACAGGCGCCGGCGCGCGCGGCGGCGGCCGCCTGCTCCGGCGACCGGATACGCCCTTCGGCGATGACGTAGGGGCTCAGGGTTCGCATTTGAGCGATGAGGGCAATGTCCGGATCCTCCGGCTCCGGCCCGCCGACATAGCCGGAAAGCGTCGTGCCGACGAAATCGACACCCGCGGCAAGGGCCCGGCGCGCATCGTCAAGGCAAGAGCAATCGGCCATGGTCAGCTTGTTCCTGGCCTTGACGGCTTTCACAAGCGCTTCGACAGGAACGGGACGGACACGGTCCGTCGCATCGAAAGCGATGATATCGGCGCCCGCCTCGGCCAGCGCCTCGACATCGGCCAGATAGGGCGTGATGCGCACGGGGCTGTCGGTCAGATCGCGCTTGACGATACCGATGATCGGCTCGCGGACGGCCAGGCGGGCGGCCGCGACATAGGGCACGGATTCGATGCGCAGGGCCTTGGCTCCGGCTTCAAGAGCGGCCCTGGCAAAGCCCGTCACGAATTGCGCACTGTCCATCGGGCCGCCGGGAACCGGCTGGCAGGACACGATGAGACTGTTGGCGATGTCTTCCCGCTGCACGTCGGCACTCCCCTGTCGCCATCACGATAAATGGAAAATACCAGATTACAACCAGTTCATAACTGGTATTATCTTTGCAGCTCGAAGACGAAGTCGTAGACGTCTCCCTTGTAGCGTGTCTCGCAGTATTCCACGATCTGTCCGTCGGCGAGAAAGCAGCGGCGCTCGGTCATCAGCAGCGGTGCGCCCATCTCGCAATGAAGGTGTCTTGCATCCTCCAGCGATGCGCCGCGCGAGCGCATGCGCTGGATTGCCCTCTGAGGCAGGAAGCCGCGTGCATCTAGCGCTTCATAGAGGGAGTCCTGAACCATCTCGGGCGAAGGAAGGAAGCGAACCGGCACGGCCGAGACCTCGACGGCGATCGGCGCGCCATCGGCCGTCCGCACGCGGCGCATGCGGATTACATTGGTGTTTGCGGCAATACCCAAAGCCATCATTTCGGCTGGCGATGGACGGCTTATCTGTTTGGAAAGCCATAGGCATCCAGGCTTCAGGCCGCGCGCCAGAATGTCCTCCGAAAAGCTCGTCAGCGTCGAAAGCGATTTTTCGACCCGCGACCCGATCTCGGTTTTGGAACCATGCCGGCGATTGAGCTGCCCTTCCTCTTCGAGCAACGCCAGAGCTTTTCTCACAGTGACACGCGAGATCGACAGGGCTTCCGCCAGAACCCGCTCGCCCGGCAGAACCGCGCCGGCCTTCAAAGCGTTGGAACGGATCGCTGCCTCGATCGCCGATTTCAACCGTCGGTAAAGCGGCACATCGGAGGCTGTCGCTTCCATCTCCCGACTGACAAGCCCGATCAGGTTCACGGTTGTCATTGCTCTTCCTCCCGCGCGAGAAGCACCCAGGATCAAAACATTCCTGACTGGACCCATACTGGTATTATCAATCCGGTGCAAACGTCCCGCGGGCGGTGCCTCGTCCGCGCCGTCAGCGCACCACGGCCCCTCAGCGAACCCGCGGTGACAGCTTCATGGAGATGCGATCGCAGGCAGCACGCAGGACCTCCAGAGTAAAGGCATGGCGGCTTTCACGCGTATGGCGATTGATATAGGCGACGATAATGGAGGCGACGGCGCTGCCGTCCGGTCCGATGACCGGACAGCAGATATCGGTGATGCCGACGAAATCACGGCTCTCGCGCATCCAGTAACCGTCCGCGCGGATGGTACGAAGCTGCTTTTCCAGCGCCTCTCGATCCAGCGGCGCCGGCGAATGTGCCGCACATTCGTCGATCATCCGCGTCGCGACCTTTGGCGGCTGGAAGGCAAGGATCACATGGCCGGAGGTCGCGTCGGTGGCCAGGCGGCCGTAGCCGAGGCGCAGCGTGAACGCCATGTCCTCGCCGCCGGGAACGGCCGCGGTCACGACAGTCAAGCCATGATTGAAGACGACCAGGTGCGGCGACTGATTTGAGTCCCCGGCAATCCGCGTCAGCTCGGGCATTGCGGCGGACATGAGATCCTGAGCGCTCGGCGTGTGCAGCCCCAGCTTGAAAAGCTTGTCGGTCAACGAATAGGCGTCGGTCTCGGCGTTGCGCTCGATATATTGACGCTCCTGGAGCGCGATCAGCATCCGGAAAATCTCATTCTTCGAACGACCGAGGCCTTCCGCGATCTCCTTCATCGTCAAGGGCGCTCGCGCCTCCGCCAGCAGCTCCAGGACATCCAGACCCTTCGTCAGCGCCGGGGCCGAATAGGTCGGTTTGCCACTCTCTTTTGCGTCATCTGCCATTCGAAGAATCCCCGGTGGTCCACGCACGATAGAGACAAGAAATCGGAATTGCCATTGGTTTTATATCCAAACTTGACACCATATATAAAACTGACATGATGACGGGGACAATGAATTTCGAGGCCGAGCCGATGACCGTCCAGAGACCAGCAAACACTGTCCGCGCGACCATCACGCCCCGGAACAACAGTGTTTACACGTCGGTCGATTTCGATCGCGAGGGCAAGCAGATCGGCTTCTTCCATGTGCCCCAATCGCCGCACGACGATGCCTGGGGCACGGTCCGCGTTCCGCTGGCCGTCATCAAGAACGGAGACGGTCCGACGGTCCTGATCGAGGGTGGCAACCACGGCGACGAATATGAGGGGCCGATCGCGCTCGGCGAGCTTCTGCGCGAGATCGATCCACGGGATATAGCCGGTCGCATCATCGCGATTCCGGCCATCAACATTCGGGCCGTCGAGGCCGGCACCCGCACCTCCCCGGTCGACGGGTTGAATTTCAACCGCAGTTTTCCAGGCGATTTCAACGGCACGCTGACAAGCCAGATAGCGGCCTATGTGCATGACATCCTGTTTCCGAAGGCCGACTATTTCCTGGATCTCCACTCCGGCGGTTCGTCCCTGATGATCCTGCCGAGCGCGATCATCGAGCCCTCCCCGACCGCGCAGGGGCATCGCAAGAACATCAAGGCGACGCTCGCCTTCGGGGCGCCGACCGTTGTCATGGTCGACAATCTCGGTGAAACCCGGACCTCGACCGCGTCCGCCAATCACCAGGGGCTGATCGTCATCGGCAGCGAGATGGCCGGCGGCGGCCTTGTCAGTCCGGATGCGTTGGCCATCTGCCGCAGGGGCATCCGCAATGTGCTGAAACATGCAGGCGTCCTGAAGGGCGCGCCTGACATTGCCCCTGGCGCCAACGCACGCGTGCTCAAGGTGCCCGGAAGCGAAGGCTATCTGCTTTCCGAGGAGGACGGTGTCTTCGAACCCTTGAGCCCCCTCGGCAGTGCCGTCAGCAAAGGCGACCTTGCCGGACGCATTCACTTCCTCCACACGCTGTCGCGCGCGCCCATCGATCTCCTTCACCCCATCGACGGCATCGTTTTCGCCAAGCGTCAACCCGGCCGCGTGCGCCCGGGGAATTGCTGTTTCGTGCTGGCCAACGAATATCCGGAGGCACTGACCGATGAGCCATGAAGACATCATGGCGGCTGCCCGGCGCATTGCCCCCTTCATACGGCGCACCCCGGTCGTCAAGCTCGACCATGCCACGGGCGCGAACCTCCAAAATGATGTCTATTTGAAACTCGAATGCCTCCAGGTGAGCGGCTCCTTCAAGATCCGGGGCGCCACGAACCGGGTGAAAACGCTCGAGCCGGGCCGGATCGAAAACGGACTGGTCGCCGCATCCGGCGGCAATCACGGCCTGGCCACCGCCTATGTGGCTGCCCGGGCCGGCGCTCCCGCCACCATCTACCTGCCGAACAATGCAAGCCCGCTGAAGGCGGAAAAGCTGCGCAAATGGGGCGCTGACGTTCGCTTCGAAGGCAAGGTCTGGGATGAAGCGCATGAGGCTGCATTGGCCGAGGCAAAAGCGCGCGGCGCCTTCTACATGCATCCCTTCGCCGATGCGCAGATCGTGTCCGGCCAGGGAACCGTGGCGCTGGAGATGGTCGACCAGATTCCCGATGCCGACATCTACATCGTCGCGATCGGCGGAGGCGGCCTCATCAGTGGCATGTCCGAAGTCCTGAAGCACGTCAAACCCGACGCCAGGATCGTTGGTGTCGAGCCGACCGGTTCACCGACCCTTCACGCCTCCCTGACTGCCGGCCGTGTCGTTCGCTTGCCCGAGATAACGACGAAGGTGGCGACCATGGCCTGCGGCCGCACGGACGAAAGTATCTACGAGATCGTCGCCAAGCACGTCGACGACATCGTCCTTGTCGAGGATGCGGACATGCAGAAAGCCGCTGAATTGCTCTGGTTCGAATTCGGCATCGCCGCCGACCTCAGCGGCGCGGCATCGCTGGCCGCGTTGATGAGCGGAGCTTTCAAGCCACCGCGCGGCGCCCGCATCGCCGGGCTTGTCTGCGGCGCCGGTGTCGAAGGCCTGAACGGCTGAGGTCGAGAAAGGCCGGTCCACGCAAGACGCGGCCCGACATGGATACGGCACGAGTGCCGCGGAATACCGCCGGAATGCCTGTCGCTGGGACGGTCGTCGTGCGGGACATGAAAAAGAGGCGAAGAATCGTCCTGTCGCAACAAGAGGAGAACTGAAACATGCGCATTTCCCTGAAAGCATCCATTGCTCTGCTTGCACTCGCCATCGCAACGCCCTCGCTTGCCGCGGAAAAGGTTCTTGGACTTGCGGCAATCGACTTGCAGAACTCCTTCTTTGTCCGCATGAAGGAAGCCGGCGACGTGGCTGCCGCCGACTATGGGGTGAAATCCACCTGGCAGAGCGCCGAGGGTAGCCTGGAAAAACAGGTCAGCATCATCGAGAATTTCATCAATCAGGGCGTCAGCGCGATCCTGATCGATCCGATCGACAAGAACGCGGTCATTCCGGTGATCCAGAAAGCCACTGCCGCCGGCATTCCGGTGATCACCATGGGCAACAAGGTCGAGGCAGGCTCGAACTATTCGACGCTCTATCCGGACTACGACAACATGTCGATGGTTGCCCGCGCGCTCGGCAAGTCGCTTGGCGGCAAGGGCGAAGTCGCCCTGCTCGTCGGTTCGCGTGGCAACTTCGTGTCCGACACGCGCGAAAAAGGCTTTGTCGAAACCCTGAAAAAGGAGTTTCCGGACATCAAGGTCGTCGGCATCGAGCCGACCGGCTGGGACGCAGCCAAGGCAACGAATGCCGCCCAGACATGGCTCACCACCTATCCGGACCTGAAGGCCATCGGCTGCATCTCCGACAGCCTTTGCCTGGCAGCCGATTCCGTTGCCAGTTCGATGGGAACCCAGCTGCTCTACGGCGGCTATGACGGCGACGCCGAGATGAAGCCGCTGATCGACGACGGCAAGATGGTGATGGACGTGCTGACCGGCGCCTATCGTGTCGGCTACTGGAAC
>NZ_RZRA01000810.1:0-2656 GCF_003998945.1 Mesorhizobium sp. M7A.F.Ca.CA.003.01.2.1
CGGCATCAGCGACATGGACAAATACCCCCATGAATTTTCCGGCGGCCAGCGCCAGCGCCTGTCGATCGCCCGCGCCATCATCACCCGCCCCAAGCTGGTCGTTGCCGACGAGCCGGTCTCGGCGCTCGATGTCTCGATCCGCGCCCAGATCCTCGATCTGTTCGCAGAGCTCAACCAGAAGCTCGGCATCGCCTACCTCTTCATCACCCACGACCTGACCGTGGCCCGCGCCATCACGGACGAGGTGCTGGTCATGCATGACGGCAAGATCGTCGAGCGCGGCAAGACGAGCGAAGTGCTCGACCACCCGCAGTCCGAGGCTGCCAAGGCGCTTGTCACCGCCGCCCCTGACTTGCACCGGGCGATCGCGGAGCGGCTGCGGGAGCAAGGCTGATCAGGAGAGAAGGCGGCCCGATCACTCCTGCGTCTTGACCACATCGACCGGGCTGATATCGAGCAGGTCGAGCGTGCGGCGCAGCAGGCGGATCTCGCTCTCGGCCAGTTGCGAATCCGCCTTGGCGATCTCCGCCATATGTTTGGCCAATTGCCGGCGCCGCTCGACGTCGAGATCGCGGAACAGTGCAATCGCCTGCGAGCCATTGGTCTCGTAGCCGAACTCGTTGAGATATTCGATGACGCTGTCGATGCTGCTTTCCTGAATGCCGAAGGCGTCCTTGCAGATGCGCCGGAAGGCAACCATTTCGCTCTCGCTGACCGACCCGTCGGCCAGGATCATGCGAAACAGCATCAGCAATTCCGCCGACAGGACCGGATCGTCCGCCACCTTGCGCACGCCGGGGTCGCCGTCGAATATCTGACGTATCTGGTCCAGCAATGCGAATGCCATCAGGAGCCTCTTTCCGGGTTAACTACACAAACACAATCCAGGCGCGATGCGCTGGGATAGAGGTAGCGCGGAATCGATCTTGCGCAAACAGGGCGGCCGTGGTCGAACGCTCGATATTTCAGCCGGCCGGACACCTCCATACATCAGATGATCGACCTTAGTATCCAGACCGTCGCCATGCTCGCTTTCGCCGCTTTTGCTGCGGGCTTTGTCGATTCGATCGCCGGCGGCGGCGGGCTGATCACAGTGCCGGCGCTGCTGCTTGCCGGCTTCACGCCGGTCCAGGCGCTCGCCACCAACAAACTGCAAGGCATGTTCGGCTCGGGCTCGGCGACCATCCACTACGCGTCGAAGGGTCATGTCGACCTGCGCCGGCAATTGCCGTCGGCGCTTCTGGCCCTTGTCGGCAGCGCCATCGGCGCCTTGCTGGCGACGATCGTGCCGGGTGACATACTGCGGGCTGCCCTGCCCATCGTGCTGATCGCCATCGCGCTCTACTTCGCGTTCAAGCCCAACATGAACGATGTCGACCGCGCCGAGCGCCTGTCGCCGTTCCTGTTTGGATTGACCTTGGTGCCCGCCATCGGCTTCTACGATGGCCTGTTCGGGCCAGGCGCCGGCTCCTTTTACATGCTGGCCTTCGTGGCACTTGCCGGCTACGGCGTGCTCAAGGCGACGGCGCATACCAAATTGCTCAACTTCGCCTCCAACATCGGCGGCTTCATCGTCTTCGCGGCCTTCGGCGTCGTCTACTGGAAGATCGGTCTGATGATGGGCGTCGCCCAGTTCCTCGGCGCTCGCGTCGGCGCCAGCCTGGCCATGCGCATCGGCGCAAGACTGATCAAGCCGCTGCTGGTGATCGTATGCCTGGCGCTTGCTGTGAAGCTGCTGGCTGACCCGGCGAACCCGCTGCGGGCCTTGATTGGTGTGTGATCCCGCGCCCTGATAGGATGCCGCTGTTCGAATCATGTTGGAGAGGCAGACATGAATCTTAGCGCACCTACCCAGATCGTTTTTATCATCTCCGTTGTTATCGCCATCATCGGCGTTCTCGCCGCGCTTGGCGTTCTCTCATTCATTCCACTCGCATCGGCGTGGATCGTGCTTATTGCTTTCATCGTGCTTGCCGGCGGCTGCTTGATGCGCGGCGCCTGACCATTTCCCTTGAAGTGGGGACGAGGAGCGCCCGGCCAAAAGCCGGGCGCTTTTGATTCCGGCCCTTGGTCTGTTAGATTTGACTGGCGCGAGGATGGCCGATGCCAGTCAAGATGCAACCCCAGCAAGAGCAGGACCGGTCCGTCGCCGGGCGGTTTGAGATGCGCCGGCGCCTGCCCGATCCTCGACTTCAGGGCATTGTGTCGGACATTTGCGGCTATCGCGAAATGGCGCCCGGCCATATGCGCAACGTCGAATATGCGTCGCTCACCGTACCGCTGGTCATCAGCTTCGCCGAACCCTTCGCCATCGGCCTCGGCAAGGCGCCCGGCGACAATGACCGCTTCGCCAGTTTCGCCGCCGGCCTCTTTGCCGGACCGGTGGTGATCGAATCCTTCGGCGGCGCCTGCTGCGTCCAGGTCAACTTCACGCCGCTTGGCGCACGCCGTTTCTTCCGCCTGCCGATGAGCGAACTGACAGACAGCATGGTCGTCCTCGACGACGTGCTTGGCGCTCAGGGCTTGGCGCTGCGTGAATGGCTGGGCAATGCGCCGGATTGGACGACGCGTTTCGACATGGCCGAAGCCTTCGTCACCGCCCGTCTCGAGAAGGCCGCCGAGACGCCACTTGAAATCGCCTGGGCCTATGACCGCA
>NZ_RZRA01000811.1:0-2645 GCF_003998945.1 Mesorhizobium sp. M7A.F.Ca.CA.003.01.2.1
GGGGTGAACTATCTCGCCAACGCCTTCTTCGTCGTCATTGTCGGCGGCGTCGGCTCGATCGGCGGCCTCGTCGCCGGCAGCGTCTTCGTCGGCGGGCTGACCAGCATCCTCAATTATCAGATCTCGCCGTCGCTGGCGCAGGCGGTCGTGCTGCTGGCGGCCATCGTCGCTGTCCGGCTTCGGCCCAACGGCCTGTTCAACGGAGCGTCGCGATGATCGCCCGCGACCGCAACTGGCTGCTGATCTTCGCCGCCTGCGTGGCGCTCGCGATCATCTATCCGTTCTTTGTCGGCGGGTATCAGCTGACCGTGATCCGCGACGCGCTGATCTTCGGCCTGTTCGCCGCGAGCCTCGACTTCTTCTGGGGCCGCACTGGAATCCTGTGTTTCGGCCACGCTGCGTTTTTCGGCATCGGCGGCTACATCATGGCGCTGATCACGCTCAACGATGCGATCTCCTTCGCCAGCCTGCTTGGCATCATCGGTGCGGTGGCCGGTGCGGCCTTGGTCTCCGCCATCATCGGCTACTTCCTGTTTTTCGGCGGCATCCGTGGCAGCTATTTCACCATCGTCACGCTGGCCATGGGCGTCATCTGCCAGCAGGCGGCGGTCTCCTGGAGCTCGGTCACCGGCGGCGACAGCGGGCTGATCGGCATTCCGCCGATTGCCTTCGATGTCGGCGGGCTGCACGTCGATCTCAGCCAGGACCTGCCCAGCTACATCTTCGTCTCGGCCATCGTCGCGGTGACCGTGCTGGCGCTGTGGTCGATCAGCCGTGGCCGCTGGGGTACGGTGCTGACCGCCATACAGGACAATGAAGTCCGGGCAGCAGCGCTCGGCCACAATGCGCCGTTGCGGCTGCTCGTCACCTTCGTCCTGTCGGCGGCGATCGCCGGCCTTGCCGGCGCGCTCTATGTCTGCATGGCGGGGTTGGTGGCACCGGATCTGTCCGGACTGCTTCTGTCGACGGAAGTCATCGTCTGGGTGGCGGTCGGCGGGCGCGGCACGCTGCTGGGGCCGGTGCTCGGCGCCATCTTCATCCAGCGTGCGCAGCAGACGATCAGCAGTTTCAACCCGAGCCTGTGGCCGCTATTGCTCGGCTGTGTCTTCGTCATCATCGTCTTCGTCCTGCCGGACGGCATCCTGTCGATCTACGCGCGACTGAAAGCCCTGTTCAAAGGCGGGAGGCGCGCACAATGAGCGACATCCTGCTCCAGGCCGAAAATGTCGGCATCCGCTTTGGCGGGCTGCAGGCGCTGGAGGCCCTGAACCTCACTGTACGCGACAAGGAACTCTGCTGCATCATCGGCCCGAACGGCGCCGGCAAAAGCACCTTCCTCAATGTGTTGACCGGTACGCTGCGCCCGACCAGCGGCAGCGTGCGCTTCCTCGGCCACGACATAGCCGGCCTGCCGCTGCATCGCATCGCCCGGCTCGGCATCGCGCGCAAGTTCCAGATCCCGTCCGTCTTCCCGAGCCTCTCGGTGGAAGACAATGTGAAGGTCGCCCGCTGGGGGGCGCCCTCGCCTGTGCGCCCGGTTGGCGAATTGCTGGAATTGGTCGCGCTGAGCAATCGCGCCGCCACACCGGCCGGCGAACTCGCGCATGGCCAGAAGCAATGGCTGGAGATCGGCATGGCGCTGGCAATCGAGCCGCGGTTGCTTTTGCTCGACGAACCCACCGCCGGCATGACGCCGCAGGAGACGCTGGCGACGGCCGATATGCTGCTACGCCTAAAGGGCGAGTTCTCGATCGTCGCCGTCGAACACGATATCCGCTTCGTACGGGCGCTGAACTGCGAGACGCTGGTGCTGCATCAGGGACGCCGCCTGCGCAGCGGTCCTTTCCATGACATCGAGACCGACGAAATGGTCCGCGATGTCTATCTGGGGAGGCGCTGATCATGCTGCGGACAATGGCGGTGTCAGCCGGCTACGGCCCGCTCCCGGTGCTGAACGGCATCGACCTCAGTGTCGCGCCAGGCGAAGTCGTCGGCCTGCTCGGCCGTAACGGCGCCGGCAAGACGACGCTGCTGCGCGTCATCGCCGGCGGCTTGCGAGCGAGCGGTGGCGCGGTGGTTCTCGGTGACAAGGACCTCACGAACGCGCCGGCCTTCCGCCGCGCGCGGGCAGGCATTGCGCATGTGCCGCAGGGGCGCGGGATCTTCAACCAGCTGACGGTGCGGCAAAACCTGGAGGTCGGCACCCGCGCTGCCAAGGACCGTGGCGACGGCGGCATTTCGGCCGACATCTTCGGCTATTTTCCGATCCTGCGCGAGCGCGAAGCGCAGGTCGCCGGCACGCTTTCGGGCGGCCAGCAGCAGATGCTGGCGATCGGCCGCGCGCTCTGCGGCCTGCCGTCGGTGCTGCTGCTCGATGAGCCTTCGGAAGGCATACAGCCGAACATCGTGCAGTCGATCGCCGAGCTGGTGCCGCGCATCGCGCGCAAACGCAGCATCGCGATCGTGCTGGTCGAGCAGAATCTCGATCTCGTTCTCAAGGCATCGGACCGCTGCCTGGTGATGGAGAAGGGCAGGATCGTCCATGAAGGCGCGCCGGAGGCGTTCGCCGACGAGACCCTGCTGAAGGATCTGTTGGCCCTATAAGGCGCGCCTGAAGCGCGCCTTATAGGGCCAACAGATCCTTC
>NZ_RZRA01000812.1:0-2639 GCF_003998945.1 Mesorhizobium sp. M7A.F.Ca.CA.003.01.2.1
GTCGAGAATGGCGCCATGGAAACCACGGAAAAACGCCAGCGCGGCCGGCCGCGCGCTTTCAATGGGCCCTCGGAGGCCAGTTCGGTGCAGTCGCTCGATCGGGCGCTGAGAATCCTGGCCATTGTCGCGGAAGGCAGCGGCCTGTCGCTGAGCGAGATATCGGCGCAGAGCGGGCTTGCCGCCTCCACCGCCTACCGCATGCTGACGACGCTGCAAAACCACGGAATGGTCGAATTCGACACATCAGACCAGCTGTGGTCGATCGGCGTCGAGACCTACCGTATGGGCGCGGCCTTCCTGCGCCGCCGCAAGCTGGTCGACCGCGCGCGTGTCGTCATGCAGGAGCTGATGGAGAGAACCGGCGAGACCGCCAATCTCGGCGTCGCCGAGGACGATTGCGTGGTCTTCGTCAGCCAGGTCGAGACGCATCAGGCGATCCGCGCCTTCTTCCGGCCGGGCACGCGCAGCCCCTTCCATGCGTCCGGCATCGGCAAGGCGGTGCTGGCGCATCTCGAGCCGGAGCGCGTCGGAACCATGCTGCGCAAGGCAGGCCTGCAGCGCTTCACCGACAGGACGCTGTCCGACATTTCGGCGCTTGCCCACGATCTGGCGCGGATCAAGCAGCGCGGCTGGTCGGTCGACGACGAGGAGCGGCACCCCGGCATGCGCTGCGTGGCAGCCGCCATCTTCAACGAATTCGGCGAGCCGATCGGCGGCGTTTCCGTGTCGGGACCGACGGTGCGGGTGACGCCGGAGCGGCTGGCCGAGATCGGCCCGCTGGTGCGCGATGCGGCAGCCGAGGTGACCAGGATGATCGGCGGCGTGCGAGCCGGCTGATCAGCCCGCCCCGGGCAGCGCGCTCCTGGTCGCGATATCGAAGAAATCGAGAAGGATGGCCATGCCGACGCCGCAGGCGGTGAATATCAGGCCGGCCATGAAGATGCGGTTGGCGCGTTCATAGATGCGCCGCTGCAGGCATTTCGTGTCGAGCAGCAGCGAGAGCGCCCGCATCTGCAAGGCAATGCCGGCCAGGATCGGCAGGACGGCGACAAGATGGTAGGTCTGCCACGGGATCGGGTTGGCGGCCCAATGGGTGATGAAGCCCAGCGAAAACGCCAGCAGGATGCCGACGGTGGTGACGGTGCCGTTGCGGAAAACCGTTTCGACCAGGTCTTCCCTGGGGTCCTGCTCGTCCAAGGGTCTCTCCCCGCGTTTCGCGGTCCAGGATAGACGCTCGGAAAATCTCTGTACACTGTCCGATCTGTCGCCGGACCAATCCCTTCAGTTCTGCGCTGAAGCGGCCGATGGAGCACGCACCGCTACCATCCAGACAACAGAAGAGGGGCTCGCATGGGCCCCTCTGTTGCTGAACGGGTCCTCCCCTCAGAGACGGCAATAGTGGCGGTATCCGTCGTGGCCGAGATAGGTATCGGAGTCCGCGTCGTAGCTGGCATAGCGATCGTAGCAGCGGCGGACATGCCACGAGCCACCGCCTTCGTCGACATAGACGGTGCGCGGCTGGGCGAGCAGGCTGCCGAGGACGAAGCCGCCGACGCCGGCAGCAATGCCGATGCCGATTTCGCGGTTGTGGTGATGGCTGTGGGCGGCCGAAGGCTGCACGGTGCCGGCCAGCGTGGCGGCGGCGACGGCGGTGGCGATAAGGCCGGAAACGAGTGTGTTCTTGAACATGACGATCTCCTTGCTTCGTTGACCGAGGCGATCCATCCGCCTCTTGATCATCTGTCGTCACAGCCAGGAAAAAGGTTCGAACTTTTTTGATTTTTCTGGAGCTGGGAAATCGGATGGACCGAGGTCCACGCTGACGGCGACTGGAAAGGGTTGGCGAGGACGTTGATGCGGCCAATCTCCCCCACTTGCTGGGGGCTATGCCACGCACATATCTGCTATGACTGGGGTGACTGATCGGCCCGAGGCCCGATTGCCGGGTGGGTCCCCCAATCCGTCGCTGCTTCGCAGCGCCACCTTCCCCCCTCCGGAGGGAAAGGAAAGGAGCGTTGGTGGGCGAGCGTTGGCTCGGCGAAGCCGAGACGGAGCGGGACCAGCGCCGCATAGGCAATGCATGCGCCAAGCTGCCATGCACTCTATCGCCAAAGACCAGTTGCTTGGAAATGTGTGCATGCCGTAGCTTGCCGGGGATCAGCAGCTTTGCCGCCCTACTTCACAAGGTGATCGCCGAACGCAAAAAGGGCGGCCGAAGCCGCCCTCTTGGGGAATTGGGTCCCTCCATCAAAGGAAAATGATCACCCTGCCGTGCCTGTGGTGATGGTTGTGGTGGTGGTTGTAGTGCTTCCACCAGAACTTCTTGAAGTGCTTCTTGTGATGGTTGTGGTGGTGATGATGATGGCCATGCATGCCGTGGGCTGACGACGTGCCGACAGTGCCGGCGAGCGCGCCGGTGGCGACGAAGATGGCGACGAGGCCCGAGGTAAGAGTGCGCTTGAACATGATGATCTCCTGGATCTTTTGATCGAGGCGACCCATTCGCCTCTGACCATCAGTCGGCGCGGCGCAGCAAAAGGTTCGAAAGGTTGAGGAGATTTTTTGTGGGACGCCGTTGACGCCAGCGCGGCGACGGCAAGGACACCAATGACCCGTCGCCCCCTATTCCCCTATTCCCC
>NZ_RZRA01000813.1:0-2626 GCF_003998945.1 Mesorhizobium sp. M7A.F.Ca.CA.003.01.2.1
GCTTTCGACCGGCAAGCCGTTCGATGGCGTCATCGCCAACAATGACGAAAGCGCCATCGGCGCCATCCAGGCGATGAAGGCCGGCAACATCGACATGAAGGCGGTTGTCGTCGGCGGCGTCGATGCCACCCAGGACGCGCTGGCGGCCATGCAGGCGGGCGACCTCGACGTAACTGTGTTCCAGGACGCGGCCGGCCAGGGCGCCGGCGCTCTCGATGCGGCGCTCAAGCTCTCCAAGGGCGAGAAGGTCGAGCACAAGGTCTACGTGCCCTTCCAGCTGGTGACGCCAGCCAACATCGACAAGTTCCTGAAGAAGAACTGAGCCGCCAGCGGTTCGATACGGAGCGGCGCTCTCGATCAAGACAGCGCCGCTCCCTCTCTCCCTCAGCGCCGGCACGGCGCGAGGGCGACCGCGGCTGATGGAGGACAGAATACGTGGCACAGACATCTCATGGCGTCGGCGGCGTCGGTTATGATGCGAAGAAGCGCACATGGCCGGCCGAGTTCAATGTTTTCCTGGCCCTGGTCATTCTCGTCGTCATCTTCGAACTGATCGGCCGCATCTTTCTCGGCGACAGCTTCCTGTTCAACACACGCAGCGATGTCGGCGGCATCTTCAACGAAGCGCGCCTGCAGATCATCATCCTGCAGGTGTCGATCGTCGGCATCATCGCCATCGGCGTGACACAGGTCATCATCACCGGCGGCATCGACCTGTCCTCGGGCTCGATCGTCGGCGCGACCGCCATGATCGCCATGAGCTTCGCCCAGGTGGCGACGGTCAACGGCAACCCCAATCCCAAGGCGATGTTCCTGGCGCAGGGCTGGACCGACCTGCCTGTCATCGTGCCGCTGCTGGTGGCGATCGCCTGCGGCCTCTTCGCCGGCCTGGTCAATGGCGCGCTGATCGCCTACACGCGCATTCCGCCATTCATCGCCACGCTCGGCATGATGGTGACCGCGCGCGGCATCGCCAAATGGTGGTCCAAGGGCCAGCCGATCTCGTTTCCCACCGAGAGTTTCGCCAGCATCGGCAAAGGCCTGATGCCGGTCGTCATCTTCCTGTCGCTGGCCATCCTGTTCCAGCTGATCATGACCTATACGAGGTACGGCAAGCACTGTTACGCGATCGGCTCCAACGAGGACGCCGCGCGCATGTCCGGCATCAAGATCGCCAATCACAAGATCCTGGTCTACGTCATCGCCGGCATTCTCGCCGCGCTCGCCGCCGTGGTGCTGAGCTCCAAGAACCTGACCGCGCAGTCCGGCATGGGCGTGATGTACGAACTCGACGCCATCGCCATGGCGGTCATCGGCGGGGTCTCGCTGTCGGGCGGCCGCGGCTCGATCATCGGCACGGTGATCGGCTCGCTGATCTTCGGCGTCATCATCTCCGGCTTCACCTTCCTGCGCCTCGACGCCTACTACCAGGAGATGGTCAAGGGCGTGATCATCGTCGGTGCGGTGGTTCTCGACCAGTGGCGCCAACGCCTGCGGGCAATGAGGGCATGACCATGTCAGACATCGTCCTGAAGACCGAAAACCTGACCAAGCGCTATGGCGGCGTGCATGCGCTGGAAGGCGCGAACTTCGAGCTGCGCAAGGGCGAGCATGTCGCCATCATGGGCGACAACGGCGCCGGCAAATCGACCTTCGTGCGCCAGATCACCGGCGTCGAGCAGCGCACCAGCGGCCAGATCTGGTTCGACGGCAAGGAAGTGAACTTTGCCGGGCCGATCGAGGCCCGCACGGCGGGCATCGAGACCGTGTTCCAGAATCTGGCGCTGGCCGACGATCTCGACGTGCCGTCGAACCTGTTCCTCGGCCGCGAGAAGGTTTTGTTCAACCTCGGCCCGTTCTCGATCCTCGACCGCAAATACATGCGCAAGGCAACCGAGGCGGCGCTGGTCCGCACGGCGGTGAAGATCCCCAATCTGTCCAACACCATCCGCCACATGTCGGGCGGCCAGCGCCAGTGCGTGGCGATCGCCCGGACGGCGACCTTCGCCTCCAAGCTGATCATCATGGACGAGCCCACCGCCGCCCTTGGCGTGCAGGAGACCGCGCAGGTCGAAAACATCGTGCGTACGCTGAAGGACAATGGCGAGCCGCTGATCCTGATCAGCCACAATATGCGCCAGGTGTTCGATCTCTGCGACCGCATCGTCGTGTTCCGGCGCGGCCGCATCGTCGCCAATCTGCGCAAGGAGAACACCGACGGAAACGATATCGTCTCCTACATCACCGGCGCCAAGACCGGGGAGGCGGAACTCGCGGCCTAAAACAGGATGGTCATCCTGTTTTCTGGCGCGCTCGAAAAATAGCCTTGCCACCTTTCCCCAAAAGCAAGGTGCGGACAACTCTCTCCAACCCATTCCCCCAGAGGAAATACCCATGACCGTTCGCTTCGCTCTCCTCGGTGCCGGCCGCATCGGCAAGGTCCACGCCCGTGCCGTCGGCTCCAATCCGCAGGCCAAACTGGTTGCGGTTGCCGATGCGTTCGAGAAGGCGGCCACCGAACTGGCCAGCGCCTATGGCGCCGAGGTGCGCAGCATCGAGGACATCGAGAAAGCCGGAGATATTGACGCCGTCATCATCTGCACGCCGACCGACACCCATGCCGATC
>NZ_RZRA01000814.1:0-2622 GCF_003998945.1 Mesorhizobium sp. M7A.F.Ca.CA.003.01.2.1
CGAGACCCGCCAGCAACTGTTCGACCTGTTCGACGCGTCGATCGTGGACATGCTCCGGCAGCGGGGAACGGAAATCGAACGCACCATGTCCGATTTCGAGCGCCGCCTATGGTTGCTGGCGCGCGCCGAGCTTCCGGAAGCGAAATTCCACACCGACGGAATTGCCCGGTTCGATCATGACGGGAAAACGTGGTCGACCGCTTGGCCCCAAGCGGACGAGCAAGGTTGGCAATTTTTTCGTTTGGGAGACGGAACACTGGCCGATCGCCTGGTCGAGGTTGCCCGCACACGCGACCTACCGGAAACGAAACTTGCCTTCGACTACAAGGTCTACCGAGCCGACGGCCAGCCCCGGCTTTCCGACCTTGAGCACGTCGGCGGCAAGAGTGGCTGGCTGAAGGTTTCACTTTTGAAGGCGGAGACCGCAATGGGATCGCGTGATAGCATTGTCATTGCGGCCGTGACGGACGACGGGCAGGTGCTGGCCTCCGAAACGGCCGAGCGCTTGTTCCAGATACCCGCATCCATCGCGGCGATTGATGCCGAATATCCGGCCAACCGCATGGCCGGGATCGACAGGGAAGCGTTGGGCGCTGCGCAAAAATCCGCCGAGGACGAAAACCGGAAATGGCTCGAAGAGGAAACCGTCAAGCTTGAAGCCTATGCCGAGGATCTCGAAAAATCGAATGACATACGTGTCAGGGAACTGGACCTGGAGGCGCGCAACGCCCGGCGGGCACTTCGGGCCAATCAGGCGATTCCGCTAGTCGAGAAGGTAGCGGAAGAACGCCGGATCAAGAAGCTTGAAGGCGAGCGGGATGACCTCAAAATGTCGACCTTCCAGACGCTCCGCGAAATCCGGAAGGAGGTCGACAGCAAACTCGACGAGGTCGCCGCGAAGCTGGCGATTACGCCCAAGGTAACACCATTGCTGACGGTGAGGTGGGAGGTGCTATCGGGGGGCAGCAGCCTATGGATGTCTTAGTCCAAAGTGCTGGAACGGCAGAAACGCTTGGCAATGCAGTCAGAGCATGGAGTGAACATCGCCCGTGTACAGGGTTCTGGGTAGCCGCAGCCTACGCCACTGTCTCGGGAGTTCGTGAATTGCTTGGCGCATTAACGATGATGGATGCGCCTGAAACGCATTGGCTCGTGGGGCTAGATGACTATATCACCCAACCCGGAGCTCTCAGGTTGATTCAATCTCTTCCTGGAGCGCAAATTCGCGTTGCAGGCCTCTCAAGCAAAGATGCGAGGTTCCATCCCAAGCTGTATTTTTTCAAGTCAACATCGAAGGAAGAGACCAACCTCCTAGTTGTCGGTTCGGCCAATCTGACTCGTGCTGCTCTCCGTAAGAATTGCGAGGCCAACGCAATTGGCACTGGAGGCAAGAATTCTACTGAAGCCTTTGATGCGGCTTGGTCGCAGTTGTGGAGCATCGGCGAGGAGCTTACAGCGGAGAAATTGAGCGAATACGAGCAAACCTATCTAAAGATTCGACCGCTCCGAGACGCTATCGCGCGACTGACCACAGGCAAGAATGAGAAAGAGCCTCCTGTAAAGAAAGCTTTAGATTCCGACCAAACCGAAGTAGATCCAGCGCTCGCCACAACGTGCTGGATTGAGGGTGGCAATATCACGTTGATGGGAAAGGAGCTTGAGTTTAAAGCGGAGCAAGCGCTTTTCTTTGGGCTTTCCTCAAACGGCGGAGAGGATTCATATTTCAATTTCAAAACCTCGGCAGGGACTGTCGCTAAACTCAAAATGCGGTATCAGCAGAATCACATGTGGCGACTTCAACTGAACGATGAAGTTCCTGAGGTGAAAGTCGGGCTCAGACCGAAAAATCCAGATGGCAGTTTGGGCAGGTCACCGTATGTCGCCGTATTTGAACGGACAAAAATTGGAGGCACCTTCGTACTCGGGTTCCTTCATTTGGAGTCCAAAGAATTTTCTAGGTTGAAACGTCAATCTGAAAGATATGGGGCGACTGGTAGCACCATCGCGCGGCAATACGGATGGTTTTAACGTCGGAAAAATGATGAACGGATCAAAAAAACTAGAACTAACTTGGGTTGGAAAAGGCTCATCGCCTTCGATCGAACCACGTATTCTGGTTCCAGATGATGATTTCTCGCATATCGCAAGCGAGAAGAAGACTGGGGATCTTTATGCGAACTCTCTGATTCAGGCCGATAATCTATTAGCGCTTAAATCCCTCCAAGACGAGATCGGAGGTATGGTGAAGTGCATTTTTATTGACCCTCCGTATAATACCGGATCTGCATTTGAGCAATACCAGGATGGTGTTGAGCATTCTCTTTGGCTAAATTTACTAAACGATCGAATTAAGCTTCTCTACAATCTATTGGAGCCAACCGGTTCCTTCTGGGTGAGCGTTGATGACAACGAAGCGCATTATCTGAAAGTTATGTGCGACGAGGTGTTTGGTAGAGGTAATTTTATCGCGAATGTAGTCTGGCAGAAAAAGTATACCGTTTCCAACGACGCTAAGTATTTCAGCGACAACCACGATCATATTTTGGTGTACGCAAAAGAGCGAGAACGTTGGTCCCCCAATCGCCTGCCCCGCTCTGATGAAATGAATGCACGATATTCAAA
>NZ_RZRA01000815.1:0-2618 GCF_003998945.1 Mesorhizobium sp. M7A.F.Ca.CA.003.01.2.1
ACCATCTGCATCTTGGAGGCGCCAAGGCCGAGAGCTGCCGAGCGGATCGACGGCGGCACCGCGGCAAGCGCGGCGCGCGTCGCGATGATGATCGTCGGCAGCGTCATCAGCGTCAGCACCAGGCCACCGACGAAAGCGGCGGAGCGTGGCATGCCCAGGAAATTGATAAACACCGCGAGGCCGAGCAAGCCGAAGACGATTGACGGCACTGCGGCCAGATTGTTGATGTTGACCTCGATAAGGTCGGTGAAACGGTTCTTCTTGGCGAATTCCTCCAGATAGATGGAGGCGGCGACGCCGATCGGCAGCGCGAGCAGCAGCACGATCACCATCATATAAAGCGAGCCGATGATCGCCACGCCCATGCCCGAGGTTTCCGGGCGGCTGGAGGCGCCGTAGGTGAACAGGCCGCTGTTGAAGTGCTCGGCCATCGCGCCCTCGGCCTTGAGCTTGTTCATCCAGGTGATCTGCTGGTCCGAGACCTTGCGTCGCGCTTCCTCGACACTGAGGTCGATCTGGCCCTTGAAAGCCGAGTCGAGATTGGCGGCGGCGAGGATGTTGACGTCGCGTGTCGTGCCGATCACCGAGGGATCGGCGGCAACGATGTCGCGCAACTGGACGCGGGCGCCTTCCGAAAGGAAGCCCTTGAGCTTCTGGATCATCGGCTTGTCATCAGGAGAGATGCCGAGCTTGGCCACCAGCGCGTTTTCTGCGAGCTTGGGATAATTCGCCTTGATCAGAACGCTCGGATCGGTTGCGCGCTTGCCGGAAGGATCGATCACCTTCTCGTCGAACGTGATCGGCAGCGATACCGTCGTCTGCCAGAAGGCGGTGTAGCCTTTCGAGACGATGGTGATCAGCATGATTGCCAGGAACGCCAGGCCTACGGAAATCGCCACGACGCCATAGATGCGGAAACGGCGTTCGGCGGCGTAACGGGCCTTCAGGCCGATGTCGCGGCGCGGATGGGCCGCCGGCCTGACCATCGTATCCATGGGAATGTCGGTCATTCGTACTGCTCCCGATATTTGCGCACGATGTAGAGCGCGACGATGTTCATCACCAGCGTCAGCGTGAACAGCGTCAGCCCGAGCGCGAAGGCGACCAGCGTCTGCGGCGAATTGAACTCGAGGTCGCCGGTGAGCTGGTTGACGATCTTGACGGTGATGGTCGTCATCGCCTCGAACGGGTTGATGGTGAGGTTGGCGGCGACGCCCGCCGCCAGCACGACAATCATCGTTTCGCCGATGGCGCGCGAGGCAGTCAGCAGGATGGCGCCGACGATGCCGGGCAGTGCCGCCGGCAGGATCACCCGCTTGATCGTCTCGGAGCGGGTCGCGCCGAGGCCGAGCGACCCGTCGCGCATGGCGCGCGGCACCGCGGTTATGATGTCGTCTGAGAGAGAGGAGACGACCGGGATCAGCATGACGCCCATGACCAGGCCGGCGGTGAAGATGCTCTGGCCCTGGATGAACGGCGAGCCGCCGGTCAGCGCCGCTGACAGGTCGCGCAGGAACGGCCCAAGCGTGACGACGGCGAAGATGCCGTAGACGATGGTCGGTATGCCGGCCAGCAGTTCAAGCGCCGGCTTGACCACCGAGCGCACCCTGGGCGTTGCGTATTCGGCCATGTAGACAGCCGACATCAGCCCGACCGGCACCGCAACCAGCAGCGCGACGGCGGCGATATAGAGCGTGCCGGCAAGAAGCGGGATCAGGCCGAACTGGCCCTGGCTGCCGCCCGAACCGGCAGCGGCAAAACGCGGATCCCAGACCGTGCCGAAGAAGAAACTCATCGGCGAGACGCTCTCGAAGAAGGTGATCGTCTGGAACAGCATCGAAAGCACGATGCCGACGGTGGTCAGGATGGCGATGGTGGAGGCGGCAAGCAGCCCCCACAGCATCAACCGCTCGACATTGTTGCGCGCCCTGGCGCGCGGCTCGATCTGCCTGAGCGCATAGAAGGCGCCGGCGATCGAGGAAGCCAGAATGACAATGGCGCCGAACAGGCCGAGCCGGTCCTGGACCTTGTTCGCCTCGACGGCGATCGGGATCATGTAATCCTGTGTGTCGCTCGCCAGTGCCACGCCCTTGGCGGCGAGCAGCGGCTGCAACTCGGCAAAGCTGGCAGGCATTGCGGCCAGTGTGCCAGCATCGAGTTTGCGCAGGCCCCTGGCGAGGCTCTTTACCAGGCTGACATCCAGTGCCTCGCTGGCAACCTTGCTGTCGACGGTACGCTCGGGCAAGGCAGCGTGGATGTGCCGGTCAAGATAGACCGAAGAACCGACGGCCCAGACGGCAAGCAGCAAAAGAGCAGGCAGGACGGCGAGCAGGAAGGCCCACCAGCCGTGATAGTGGGCACGCGAATGCGGCTTGACTTTGCCATTGTCCTGGGCCGCGGCACGCTGCCGGCCGATGAAAAAGGCAACCAGGCCGACGGCAACGACGATGGCCAGTACGAGCAAGGACGACATGGACCCACCCCAAGGGAAATTCTAACGCAGCCACCATTGCGGCCTGCGGTGAAACCGGGGCGCGGATTTGACCCGCACCCCGGTTCGGCAGCTTGATTACATCGACTTTCCGGCGGCGAAAGCGTCACGCTGGGCCTGACGCTCG
>NZ_RZRA01000816.1:0-2617 GCF_003998945.1 Mesorhizobium sp. M7A.F.Ca.CA.003.01.2.1
CACCTTAATAAGATGAAACCAAAATCCCATCTATCCGTTGTTAGGCGCAGGAGAACACGCACATGCTGATCTACATGCTCGCCACCGCAATGACCGTCGCCATGCTGATCGCCACCGTATTTGGGCTGCATCAGGAGGCACAACGCATCCGCGTCAAGGCAAACACCAAGCGCTTCGAAGGCTTCGGCCCGCGTAAGCCATATCGCCACTACTGATAAAGCCTGGACTTGCTGCCGCGCCGGCCAGCTGGCCGGCGTTGCCATGTCAAAACCTGGGTGCCGGACTTAGTCCGCACCCTCCGGACCGGCGTCAGACGCCGCAGCGGCATCGGCACCGCCCTCGACGGTTTCTTCGCTTTCTTCGTCCGCTTGCGGTTCAGAGATCCGCTCGACCGAAACCACCTTTTCGCCTTCAGCCGTGTTGAAGATGGTCACACCCTTGGTGGCGCGGCTGGCGAAACGAATGCCGTTGACCGGCACCCGGATGACGGTGCCGCCGTCCGACACCAGCATGATCTGGTCGTCATTGCCGACCGGGAAGGTCGCCACCAGCCTGCCAATCTCGGCCGCCTTCGACACGTCGGTGGCGCGGATGCCCTTGCCGCCGCGTCCGGTCAGCCGGAAATCATAGGACGACGAACGCTTGCCGTAGCCGAATTCGGTCACCGTCAGCACGTACTGTTCGTGCGCCTTGAGTTCTTCGTATCGGCTGTCGGAAAGCTCTGTCTCCTCGCCGATCTCCTCATTGGTCAGCGCGATCTCTTCCTCTTCTCCGGCCGTTTCCGTGGCAAGCCGCCGCTCCGCCGCCGCGCGCTTCAGGTAAGCGGCGCGTTCCGCCGGCGAAGCATCGACATGCTCGATCACCGACATCGAGATGATGCGGTCGGTCTCGGCCATGGTTATGCCTCGCACACCGACCGAATTGCGGCTCTGGAAGACGCGCACGTCGCCGACGGAGAAGCGTATGCACTGGCCGGAACTGGCGGTCAGCAGCACGTCGTCCTTGTCGGTGCAGGTTTCGACGCCGAGGATCTCGTCGCCTTCTTCCTCCAGCTTCATGGCGATCTTGCCGTTGCGGTTGACCTGGACGAAGTCGGATAGATCGTTGCGGCGCACGGTGCCGCGCGTGGTGGCGAACATCACGTAGAGTTCGCCCCAGCTGGCCTCGTCCTCGGGCAGTGGCATGATGGTGGTGATGCGCTCGCCCTGCTCCAGCGGCAGCATGTTGATCAGCGCCTTGCCGCGTGACTGCGGATTGCCGATCGGCAGCCGCCAGACCTTTTCCTTGTAGACGATGCCGCGCGAGGAGAAGAACAGCACCGGCGTATGGGTGTTGGCGACGAACAGCCGGGTGACGAAATCCTCTTCCTTGGTCGACATGCCGGAGCGGCCCTTGCCGCCGCGGCGCTGCGCCCGGTAGAGCGACAGAGGCACGCGCTTGATGTAGCCGGAATGGCTGACCGTCACGACCATGTCTTCGCGCTGGATCAGATCCTCGTCTTCCATGTCCGAACCGCCGTCGGTGAGTTCGGTGCGGCGCGGCGTGCCGAACTCGTCGCGCACGGCGGCAAGCTCGTCCTTGACGATCTGCTGGACGCGCGCGCGGGAAGACAAAATGTCCAGATAATCGATGATTTCGGCGCCGATCGTGTTCAACTCGTCGGCGATCTCGTCGCGGCCGAGCGCGGTCAGGCGCTGCAGGCGCAGCTCGAGGATGGCGCGCGCCTGCTCCTCGGACAGATTGTAGGTACCGTCCTCGTTGATCCGGTGGCGTGGGTCATCGATCAGGAGGATCAGAGATTCCACGTCGCCAGAGGGCCAGCGCCGCTCCATCAACTGCTCACGCGCCGTCTGCGGATCCGGCGCGGTGCGGATCAGCTTGATGACTTCGTCGATGTTGGCGACTGCGATAGCGAGACCGACCAGCACATGGGCGCGATCGCGCGCCTTGCGCAGCAGGAACTTCGTCCGCCTTGTGATCACCTCCTCGCGGAAGGCGACGAAAGCCTTCAGCATATCGGTCAGGTTCATCACTTCCGGCTTGCCGCCATTCAGCGCCACCATATTGGCGCCGAAAGAGGTCTGCAGCGGCGTGAAGCGGTAGAGCTGATTGAGGATGACGTCGGCAACGGCGTCGCGCTTCAGCTCGATGACGACCCGGTAGCCCTGGCGGTCGCTCTCGTCGCGGATATCGGAAATGCCCTCGATGCGCTTGTCGCGCACCAGTTCAGCCATCTTCTCGATCATCGACGACTTGTTCACCTGGTAGGGAACTTCGGTGATGATGATGGACTCGCGGTCGTTGCCGCGCTGTTCGATGTTGACGCGCCCGCGCATGACGATGGAGCCGCGGCCGGTCGAATAGGGGCTGTAGATGCCCGAACGGCCAAGCACGATGCCACCGGTCGGGAAATCCGGCCCCGGAATGATCTCCATAAGCGCCGGCAGGTCGATCGCCGGATTGTCGATGATGGCGATGGCGCCATTGCAGACTTCACCGAGATTGTGCGGCGGGATGTTGGTCGCCATGCCGACGGCGATGCCGCCCGAGCCATTGACCAGAAGGTTGGGAAAACGTGCCGGCAGAACCTTAGGTTCGCTGCCGGAAGCATCATACG
>NZ_RZRA01000817.1:0-2616 GCF_003998945.1 Mesorhizobium sp. M7A.F.Ca.CA.003.01.2.1
CACTGGCGCTCGAGTTCGCCGCCCGCCGCATCACCGTCAACGCCTTTGCCCCCGGCCCCTTCCAGAGCCGGATGACGGCATTTGCCACCGCCACAGAGGAACAGGCCAGGCACGTCGGCAGCCATGTTCCGATCGGCCGTATCGGCGCACCGGATGACATCGCCGGCGCAACGCTCTATTTGTGCAGCCGTGCAGGCAGCTATGTCACTGGCGCCATCTTGCCGATCGACGGCGGACAGTCGGTGCAGCATGGGCTGACCTTGTTCAAGGAATGACATTTTCCGGCCACAGAAGCCGGGGGTGAACTGGAGGACATGAGCGTGGAACCGATCAGTCTCGATGTGCTTCTGGCCAGTGTCGGCAAGGAGGTCGGCGTGTCGCCGTGGCGGGTGGTCACGCAACGCATGATCGACCAGTTCGCCGACGCCACGGACGACCATCAGTTCATCCACTGCGATCCGGAGCGGGCGATGCGTGAAACGCCGTTCGGCGGCACCATCGCGCACGGCTTCCTGTCGCTGTCGCTGTTGTCGGCGATGACCTTCGAGACCATGCCGCCGCTGGAAAACGGCAAGATGGGCGTCAACCACGGCTTCGATTCGCTGCGCTTCCTGGCGCCGGTGAAAACCGGCGCGCGCATCCGCACGCGTTTCGTGCTGGCCGACGTCAAGGTCAGGCCGTCGGGCTGGGTGCAGACCGCGCATGACGTGACGATCGAGATCGAGGGTTCGAAGAAGCCGGCACTGACCGCGCGCTGGCTGACGCTGACCTTGATCGAACGCCAGCCCGAGACGGCATGAGTGATCCCGTTCTCGACCAGGCAGCGCTTGCGCCTTACCTCGAGGCGAACATACCGGGCTTTTCCGGGCTTGCGGCAGTCGAGAAGTTCAAATCCGGCCAATCGAACCCGACCTACCTTTTGACGGCGGCAAGCGGCCGTTACGTGCTGCGCGCCAAGCCGCCGGGGCAATTGCTGAAATCGGCGCACCAGGTCGACCGCGAATTCAGGGTGATGAGCGCGCTTGCCGGCACCGCCGTGCCTGTGCCGGCCATGCTGCATCTGTCGGCGGAAGGCTCGCCCATCGGCCGCATGTTCTACGTGATGGATTTCCTCGACGGCCGCATTTTCTGGGATCCGGCTCTGCCGGAGGCTGGCGACAATGATGAACGCGCCGCCATCTACGATGCCATGAACGACACCCTCGCCGCCCTGCACGAGGTCGATGTCGAGACTGTGGGGCTCGGCGATTTCGGCCGGCCGGGCAATTATTTCGAGCGCCAACTGGCGCGCTGGACGAGCCAGTACCGTGCCTCGGAAACCGGCACCGTCGCCGACATGGACCGGCTGATTGCCTGGTTGGAAACGCATATGCCCGTAGATGACGGCCGGATCTCACTGGTCCATGGCGACTACCGGCTGGACAATCTGATCTTCGCGCCGGACCGGCCAACGGTTCTGGCAGTGCTCGACTGGGAACTTTCGACATCAGGCCACCCCTTCGCCGATATCGCCTATCAATGCATGCAATGGCGGCTGCCGCACGCTTCCGGCTTTCGCGGCCTGGGCGGTATCGATCGTTCCGCACTCGGCCTGCCTTCCGAAGAGGACTACGTCGCCGCCTACTGCCGGCGGCGCGGGCTCACCGGTATCGGCAACTGGACGTTCTTCCTCGCCTTTTCCTTCTTCCGGCTGGCTGCCATCTGCCAGGGCGTCTTCAAGCGGGCGCTGGACGGCAACGCCTCCAATCCCGAGAAGGCGAAAACCTATGGCGAGGCGGTGAAACTGCTTTCGTGTCTTGCCGCAGAACTGATCGACAGGGAGGCGTGATGGGCCATTTCGAGAGAGGAACGGTGCTGATCACGGGGCTGCCAAAATTCGAAAAGCGTCGGCACGATCCGAAGCATACCGTTTGGGAACTTCCCGTGCCCTTGTCCGTTTCCGTACAGCGTATATAATTTAGCCAGCCACCAACCCAACCGAAGGCACCAGATCTTGCCGCAGAGCGTCCAGACACGCCGCGAGAAACAAAAAGCAGAACTGCGCTCCGAATTGCTCGAGGCCGCGCATAAGCTTGTCCAGGAAGAGGGCTATGAGGGCCTGACCATCCGCAAGCTGGCCAAGCGGGTCGGCTACGCCCCGATGTCCGTTTATTCCTACTTCGCCGACAAGCAGGACATCCTGTTCGCTCTGGCCGAGGACGCATTCGAGACGCTTGCTCGCCGCATCGAGGAGCATCCGTCCGATGATCCGATCGCAGCCTTGCAGGCGGTGATGACGGAATATGCCGCCTTCGGGCTCGGCAATCCCAACGAATACCGCACCGTATTCATGACCGAAAAGACCAAGCTGCCGGAAGGCAGGAGCTACGACGACATGGAAGAGAGCAACCCGGCGATGAAGGCGCTGATCAGCCGGGTCGAGGCCTGCGTTGCCGCCGGAAAATTGCAGGGCGATCCGCGCGCCATCGCCACCATGCTGTGGGCGGTTGGCCACGGCACGATCTCGCTGCTCATCACCTTTCCATTCTACCCCTTCGGCGACCCGCAGGCCTTCGTGAAGCGGATGTGCGATTTCACGCTCGCCACGCTCAGCACGCAAAACGTCCCGCCATTGAC
>NZ_RZRA01000818.1:0-2601 GCF_003998945.1 Mesorhizobium sp. M7A.F.Ca.CA.003.01.2.1
GCCCGCCTGTCCACTTATATATGAGGGTCCGCGAATACAGCGGGCCGAACGCGCCGTGCGCGGGAAGGTTCCGAAAAGGCCGAGTAACGAAATAATACGCTGGCGCCGAGCCACGCCCGCGGACTTTTCTATATCAGACGCAGCTAATCCTTGACGCCGGCAGATGCCGCCCCAGAATCAGAGCATGGCAATAAAGTCGGCGACGAGGTGGCGGTCATGGCGACGGTGCTGAAGCGCGTCACGAAGGACCGCGTCAGCGTGTCGATCCCCGGTCTTCCGCATTCGGTCATTGATCCGGCAACCAGGCTGACCAGGGGCCAGCAGATGGAATTATCCGGCGACGTTAAGCGGATCGACGGCGACAAGGTCACGGTGTCGCTCGGGACAATGGTCACGGTGGATCTGGACAAGGCGGGCCTGGTGCAAAGCCGTGTCCCACCGAAGCGAAGGACCGTCAGGATGTGAACAAGCGAAGCGCCACCGTCTCAGGGACCCAACCCCTTACACCCCAGCAGTGCAGAGCTGCACGAGCGATCCTGAAGTGGTCGCAGGTGCGACTCGCCGCGAAGTGCGGCCTCAGCGAAGGAACGATTGGCAGTTTTGAGAGCGGGCGAAGGATTCCCAGTCCCGCCAAGCTGGCTGCCATCCGTCGAGGCTTGGAGGCAGCGGGCGTGGTTTTCATCGATCAGAAGACCGCAGTGACAAAGAGCGGTCCGCCTCGCGAAACTATTAGTGGAACATAATTTAGACATCGCTGTTAGGCCGTAAATGGGAGGCGCGCGATGTCACAACATGAAATCGGCATTGTTTCGGACTGGTCGAAATTGGTGGCGGACGATCCTCTGATCGCCGCCGATATAATCCAGCGCCTTTCTGTGCGCGCTTGCAATGACAACGCTGCCACCGCCGCCGACGTCCCGTCGCCCGGCACCGAAACATTTCGGGGTCCCGACATAACCAGCCTCGCAACACCCACCGAGTATCCTCGGCCGATCGTGCTCCTAGCGACGATCTATGCGTCGACGGTCCTGGGGGTAACGCTGCTTCTGGCGGCGGCGGTCTGAGCGCACGAGGCCTGATACCGCTCTCTGAAAGCCCGTGTCTCCGGTATAAACCGTAACCTATGTGTCCGGAACGGACCGAAAGGCTTTGGCGATCCCGACAGGATTCGAACCTGTGACCATCGGCTTAGAAGGCCGGTGCTCTATCCAGCTGAGCTACGGGACCGCTGGCCGGCCCTTGGGCCGGCTGGATATTCTGGCGCCGGGCGCCGTTCAATGCGTCCAGGGCGTCCTGCGGTCATAGCGGAAATTCTCCGCATAGGAAATCTGGCGGCGCTTGGTCTCTTTCGGCTCTTCGACGCGGAAAGCGAGCCCTTGCTTTTCGGCGTAGGCGACCGCCTCTTCGCGCGTGTCGAAGCTAAGCCTGATCTGGCTTCTCATGTCTGCCGACGTCGTATAGCCCATCAGCGGGTCGATCTTCTTGCGCGACTCGGGATCGAATTCCAGCACCCAGTAACCGGTCTTGGCCTTGCCGGACTGCATCGCGGTTTTGGCTGGGCTGAAAATGCGCGCGGACATGGCCACCTCGTTGTTGTGCAAGGCAGCATCGCCACCCTTCGCCCGTCATTACTGCGCAATGCGCACGGCGGCAAGGTTTTTGCTCTCGCAGGTTTTTGCACTTGCCATGCACCACCGAAATGAATAGGCAACAGACCGTTCGGAGTGTAGCGCAGCCTGGTAGCGCATCTGGTTTGGGACCAGAGGGTCGGGAGTTCGAATCTCTCCACTCCGACCATCCCCCCACAGCCCAATGCCCGGCGCAGCCATACGGTTCACTTGCTGCGGCACCGGCCGTGTGTCCGGCAGCCGCGGGCGGTTCGGCAAACAGGGGGGTCAGATGCTTGGAATCGATGCCTGGGTGTCGCTTTTCGGACCGGCCTACTTTGCCTATGCCGGCATAACGGTTCCGGTCATGGTGACGTGGGCAATTGCCTGCGCCGCACTGGCGATGTGGAATAACCGTGAAAGCCGCAGACAGGCGAGGCAGGCCCCGGGCGCCGTGGTCTCCCGCTCCTGGCGTGTCAGTATCGGGATGTTTGTGCTGGTCGCCGCCGGCTATATCGCCGCTCACTCTGCCGTCTATCTCGCAGTCCGTCATTTCGCCAGAATGTGGCTCTGATCGCCAGAATGTGGCTCTGAGACCGGCCTCTCAGGCTCAGATCTCGAACTCGCCCTGCCCTTCATCCATGGCACTGACGGTTTCGGCTGCCAGCGCCCTGGTGATCGGCGTCTTGCGTTCGAGCGCGGTCCGGTCGAGCCGCTCCACCACGCGCATCGCTGTCGCCAGCGAGCGCTCGATGCGGCGGACCAGATATTGCACGACATGCGGTTCGACCTCGATCTGACGGTCGGCGAAGAGTTTTGTGATGACGCCTGCCAGCAGGAGATCGTCGGGCTCATGAATTTCGACTGTCGCAGCCGCCTTCAGCCGCGAGGCAAGATCAGGCAGGCCAACACCCCAGGCCGAGGGAAAGCGGCGCGCCGTCAGAAGCAGTTGCGAGCCGGCACCACGCACCGCATTGATCAGATGGAACAGGCC
>NZ_RZRA01000819.1:0-2591 GCF_003998945.1 Mesorhizobium sp. M7A.F.Ca.CA.003.01.2.1
AGCCAAGCAGTTCCGCGGCCTTGATCTGGTTGCCGCGGGTTGCCGTCATCGAGGCCAGGACGAGTGGAAACTCGACCTCGGACAGGATGCGTTGATAAAGCCCGGCAGGTGGCAAATCGCCGGCAAACGAGGCGAAATAGCGTTGCAGGAAGTGCTCGACCGCCTGGCCGATCGACAAATCGTCGGGAATGAGATTGCCGCCACCCGGCACCACGGGACGTTCGCCGGTCTTGAGCTCGGCCTCGATGATCTCGGCGGAAATCTCGTCCTGCGAATAGAGCGCGGCGAGCCTGCGAACCAGGTTTTCCAGTTCGCGCACATTGCCCGGCCACGGATAGCGCTTCATCAACTCGATGCCGCCGGAAGAAATGCGCTTGGTCTGCAGGCCTTCCATTTCGCCGAGCTTGAAGAAGTGGCGGACAAGGTCGGGCACATCCTCGGAGCGCTCACGCAGCGCGGGCAGCCGGAGCGGCACCACGTTGAGGCGATAGAACAGATCCTCGCGAAAAAGCCCCTGGTTGATCAGGGTGCGCAGATCCTTGTTGGTGGCGGCGACGATGCGCACGTCGGTCTTGATCGGCGTGCGTCCGCCAACCGTCGTGTATTCGCCCTGCTGGAGCACGCGCAGCAGGCGGGTCTGCGCCTCCATCGGCATGTCGCCGATTTCATCGAGGAACAGCGTGCCGCCTTCAGCCTGCTCGAAGCGTCCGGTCGAGCGATTCTGCGCGCCGGTGAAGGCGCCCTTCTCGTGACCGAACAGTTCCGATTCGATCAGGTCGCGCGGGATCGCCGCCATGTTGATGGCGACGAACGGGCCGCCACGGCGGCGGCCATATTCATGCAGCGCGCGCGCCACCAGTTCCTTGCCGGTGCCGGATTCGCCCGAGATCATCACCGTCAGGTCGGTCTGCATCATGCGCGCCAGCATGCGGTAGATGTCCTGCATGGCGGCCGAACGGCCGACCAGCGGCATTGCATCGGGCTGCTCTTCCGGCCGCGCATCGATCTTCGGCCGTCGCGGCTCGGAAAGCGCCCGGTTGACGATGTTGAGCAGTTCGGTCAGGTCGAACGGCTTGGGCAGATACTCATAGGCGCCGGTTTCAGACGCGCGGATCGCCGTCATGAAGGTGTTCTGGGCGCTCATGACGATGACCGGCAGTTCCGGCCTCGCCTTCTTGATGCGCGGCAGCATGTCGAAGGCGTTCTCGTCCGGCATCACCACATCGGTGATGACCAGATCGCCCTCGCCCGCCGCCACCCAGCGCCACAAAGTCGAAGCATTGGAGGTGACGCGCACCTCGTGGCCGACGCGCGAAAGCGCCTGGTTGAGGACAGTGCGGATCGCCGCATCGTCGTCGGCGACGAGAATATTGCCGCGAACGGTCATTTGCGGTCTCCTTCACCGTCTTCATCGGCGCCGTATGGCGCTTCTTTCCAGGCCGGCATCAGGATGCGGAATGTGGTCCCGCGCGGCGTCGATTCGCATTCGATGATGCCGCCATGTTCGCCGACGATTTTGGCGACCAGCGCCAGCCCCAGCCCCGAGCCGTTCGGCTTGGTGGTGATGAACGGGTCGAACAGGATCGGCAAGATGTCTTCCGAGACGCCGGAGCCATTGTCGCGCACACAGAACTCCAGCGGCAGCGACACGCGGTCCTGCGTGCCCGGCACTGAAACACGGATGCCTGGCCGGAAGGCGGTCGACAGCACGATCTCGCCCTGCGGGTCACTGCCGATCGCCTCGGCGGCGTTCTTGACCAGGTTGAGGAACACCTGGATCAACTGGTCGCGGTTGGCAAACACCGGAGGCAACGAAGGATCATAGTCCTCCAATATCTTGATTCTCTTGGCAAAACCGTTCTTGGCAATGGCCTTCACATGGTCGAGCACGACATGGATGTTGACGGGGTAGCGGTCGATCGGCCGCTCGTCGGAAAACACCTCCATGCGATCGACCAGCGACACGATGCGGTCGGTCTCGTCGGTGATCAGCCGCGTCAGCGCACGGTCTTCGTCGGAAGCCGACAGTTCCAGCAACTGGGCAGCGCCGCGGATGCCGGAGAGCGGGTTCTTGATCTCATGGGCAAGCATCGCGGCCAGGCCGGTGACCGAGCGCGCTGCGCCCCGATGCGTCATCTGCCGGTCGATCTTGTCGGCCATCGACCGTTCCTGGAACATAACCACCACCGAGCCCGGAAATTCCGGTACCGGCGCGACATAGAGATCGACGACCTTCTCGATGCCGAGACGCGGCGACGACACGTCGACGCGATACTCGTTGACCGGTGCCAGGCGCTCGCGCACCTGGTCGACCAGCGTCAGCAGCGGGCTGCCGAAGGGAATGAGTTTTGACAGCGTGTTGCGGGCGAGCATGGTCGCGCTTGAACGAAAGAAGTCCTCCGCGTCGGCGTTGGCAAAGGTGATGAAGCCTTCCTCGCTGATCATGATCACCGGGCGGCGGATGGTGTTGAGTACGATCTGGGCGGCATCCGCCATTTCAGCGCCTTGGCCGGCGGCGGCGTTCATGCGGCACTCCGCAGGGTCAAAGGTTGCGGATCGCGCGAAAACACATCGCGCAGCAAGGCAATGAC
>NZ_RZRA01000081.1:0-9603 GCF_003998945.1 Mesorhizobium sp. M7A.F.Ca.CA.003.01.2.1
GGTGATGAAGATGACGGCGATGCCCTCCTTCACCAGCCGCTGCAAAAGTTTGAAGAAGTGGCTCTTCTCTTCAGGCGTCAGCGTCGCGGTCGGCTCGTCGAAGATGATGACGCGGGCCTTGTGGTGGACGGCGCGCGCGATCTCCACCATCTGCTTGTGCGCCGCGCCCAGCGTGCTGACCTGCGCGGACGGGTCGACCTGGAAGCCCATGCCGGCGAGGAACTGCCGCGCCTGAATGTAGAGGCCGCGCAACCGGTTGAACATCTTCTCTTCGCCGAGATAGAGATTCTGCGCCACGGTCATGGCCGGCACCAGGTTGGTTTCCTGGAACACCATGGCGATGCCGGCGCGCAGCGCTTCGGCGGGCGTGGCGAAGGACACATCCTTGCCGTCGAAGGTCATCTTGCCCTCGGTCAGCTTGAAGACACCGGCCATGACCTTGGTCAGCGTCGACTTGCCGGCGCCGTTTTCGCCGAGCAGCGCGTGGATTTCTCCTTTGCGCAGGTCGAAATTGACATTCTTGAAGGCCGGAATGCGCGCGAATGCCTTGGCGGCATTCCTGAGTTCAATGATGTTGGCGTCCGACATCGCTTAGCCTCGCTTGCCGCTGGCGGCGCTCGCCACGCGCACGATCCTCGATCCGCCGCGCGAGGCGACCAGCAGATCATCGCCCAGCTCGCAGGCGCTCAGCGTCCCGTGCACCTTGCCGTCTGCGCGCGAATGGAAACTCGACAGCGGCTTCATGTTCTCGTCGCAAAGAACCACCAGCCCGTAGGACCTTGTCACCGCGTATGGCTTCAGCACGTTCATCTGCTTCAACTGGCTGCCTTGCATGGGCTCGCGATAGTCGCGCCATGAGCCGAGCGACGGCGCCATCCAGTAGGCCTCCGGGACTTCCGCCAGCATGCGGGTGCGGTAGGTCTCCTCGCGCAGGATGAACTCCACCAGTTGGTTGCGCACGGAATAGAAGGTCAGCCAATAGCCGGCGTTGAAGGCCGGGGCGATGCGGGCGGGGTAGGCCGGCAGATGCTCCAGCACGGGCAGCGTCGCCGTGGTGGCAAGGTCGATCGCCAGCACGCGGTGGCGCCAGGCCTCCGAAACGTAGATGCGGTTGGAGCCGGTGGTGGCGATGCCGGCCGGCCAGGCCAAGCCGTCCCTGACAAGCTCCAGCCGGCCGTTTTTTAGATCGAGCCGCCAGACCGAACCGGACACGCTCTTCTGCATCAGGTCGCGACGCCAACTGCTCGCCGGCACTGAGGCCGAACCGTTGGCCACCAGCAAGGTGTTGCTGTCGAGGAAGGTGAGAGCGGTGATGCAGGAGAGGCGCCGAGCCTCCTCACCCGTCGCCTCGCGCCCGTCATGCAGGCCGCCGTGGACGACGACGCCCTTGCCGTCGATGGCCATCGCGGTCATGCCGCGGGCATGGGCGAGTGCGGTGATCTCGCCCGGAAATTCCTGCAAGGTTTCGGCATGGCCGTCGGCGCTAAAGCGCATCAGCCGGTTGGCGCTGCTTGCCAGAATGCCCTTTTCGGTGCGTACGAGATTGTCGGCCTCGGCGAGGCCGGCGAACGGCTCGGCTTCCTCCAGTCCTTGGTTGGGCAGCAACGGCCCGTCGAGCGTCGGCACGGTCACTGCCCACTCGCCACGGCCGAGAAAGCGGTCAAGAAGCTGGCTCAAACCGCTCATGGCTTTTTGCCCCAGTAGGAATCCGAGCTGAACCAGTCGGGATCGACGCCTTTCAAGGGCAAGGTGCCCATGCGGTTGTTGAAGATGCCGCAGAGATAGAGGATGCCCTTGTGCTCGCGCATCGAGGTGATCATCGGATGCTTCTCGCCGGCCTGGTCCCACAGGCTTTCGAGGATCTGGCCGTTCTCGTCGAAGCGCAGCACGCAGCCGGTGTTGAGATTGGGCATCAGCCACGCGTCTTCCGATACGCGCCGCGCCATGCGACGGCGGAAGCTCGGCATTTCAAGCGAGAGATCCAAGGCCGGCGTGCGCATGCCCATCAGGGCCAGCCAGTAGGTACCGTCGGAGGCGCGGTTGATGTTGTCGGGATAGCCGGGCAAGCCCTCGATGACGCGCTCGACCTGGCCTTTCTTCGGGCCATCGAAATAGTAGCGGCTGATGCGGCAGGCCCAGCTTTCGGCGAACAGCACCGACTGGCCGTCGAAGGCCGTGCAGATGCCATTGGGGAAGACGAGGTTCGACAGCAGTGTGCGTGTCGAACCGGATTTGGGATCATGGACGATGATGCGTCCGTTGCCGCGGCTTTCCAGCGCGTCGGCATACCAGTCATGCATTTCGAAGCGCACTGTCGCTTCCGAGAAGACGATACGGCCGTCCGGCAGGATGTCGCAGTCGTCGGCGAGCTTCATGGTCGAGTCGTCGACCACCGAGGTCAGTGAGCGGTTGGTTTCGGCGGTCAGCAGCTTTACGTCGCCGGCCGGCGAGACCTGATAGAGGCCCATGCCAGCGACGCAGATGACGAGGTTGTCGTCGCGGTCGAAAGCCATGCCGAGCGGCGAGCCGCCAATATGTGCGAACACTTCGCTATCGGTGTAATGGGGCGGCTGGAAGCGCAGGATCTCGCCCTGGCGGCTGCCGGTGTAGAGACGGTCCTGCCGGTCGAAGATCACATCCTCCGCGCCATCGAGAACGCCGAGGCCGATGACGCCGACGTCCTTCAACCGGTCATTCACCGCCATTGGCGCGCCGGGCGCGGTCGAGATCGCCTGCGGCATCTTGGCGAAGGTTGGCGAGATGTAGACGCTGCGCAGGATCTTGTGGCGGTTCTTCACCCAGCGAACGTCGAGAAGCACCGACAAAAGCAGCACGATGCCGAGGATCAGGAAATTGACCGGGCCGGGCACGGCCAGCGCAAGCAGACTGTTCGACAGGACAAGCACGAAGACGGTGCCCATCAGCGCCTTGGCGACCGAGCCGCGCCCGCCGCCTAGCGAGATGCCGCCGAGCACGGTCGCGGTCAACACCTGCAGTTCGAGACCGGTGCCGATGTCGGAAGCGGCACTGCCGATGCGGGCCGAGAAGAAGAAGCCGGAGAGCGCCACCAGTACCGAGCACAAGACATAGGCGCTGAACAAGATGAAGCGCACATTGATGCCGGCATTGTAGGCAGAGCGGCGCGCGCCGCCGACCGCGAACAGCCGCCAGCCATAGCGGGCGCGCGACAGCACGAGATGGATGATCAGCGCGATGACGACGAACACCACAAAGGACGTCGGCACGCCCCAGATCGTACCGAAACCAAGAAAATCATAGGCTGGCGAGTCCGGACCGCTGGTGACGATCCGGGTCGAGACCTGGGGAAAGACGATGTCGAAGGTCGAGCGGTAGATGATGAGCGTCACCAGCGTGGTGAGAAACGCCCGCATGCGCAGAAAGCCAACCAGGAAGCCGTTGATGGCGCCGCAGACGACGCCGAGGCCCAGGCACGCCAACAGGCCGGTACCAAAGCTCCACTGCTCGACATTCATCCCATAGAGCGTGACCAGCACGGCGAGCGCGAAGGTCGACCCGACAGACAGATCGATGCCGCCTGACACCATGACGATGGTCATGCCGAGCACCACAAGGCCAAGCTCGGCGGTCTGGCCGCTGAGATTGGTCAGCGTCGCCAGATCGAAGAAGCCCGGCACGATCGAGCCGAAGATCGCGCACAAAATCACCAGCGCCGTGAAGGGGATGACGCTGTCGATCCACTTCTTGGTCAGGATCTCCCCGACCACGTGGTCGGGGAGCAGGCGGTAGCGCCAGCGCACAAGGCTTTCAGCCATGCTCATCAAGGAAGTCCGTTACTTGAGCTCGTCCAGCTTCCAGCAATTCCTGCCGGTCGCATTGGCCTTGTCGACGCGGGTGATCGGGCCGAAGAAGATGGTCTTCTCGCTGCCCGCCTGCCGGCCGGGCTGCTGCAGCAGCTCGGAAATCTGTTGTGCTGCGATCTCGGCCTGGATCGGGGCATTAAAGTTGAAGATCACGTCGAGCAGCCCGTTCTTGATGCTCTCGCAGCCCGTGGCGCTGCCCGCGCCATTGGTGACGATCGTCACCTGGTCCTGCTTGCCGGCGGCCACGACGGCGGCACCGGCGCCGACCTCAGCATTATCCCAGATGCCCATGATGCCGCACAGGTCCGGATGCTGCTGGAGGACCGTCTCGGTGATCTGGCGGGCCTCTTCGCTCATGTAATCGGCCGGCTGGTCGGAGACGAGCTGCAGCTCGGGATTGGCCTTCAGCACCTCGTCGATGCCGGTGCGCATGTAGATGTTGGCGGCACCCGTCTGGACGCCGGCGAGCCAGACCACCTTGTGCGAGACGGCATTGGGCCCGGTGCAGTGCTTGGCCAGTTCGCCCATTTCGAGACGGCCCATTTCGATCCAGTCGTTGCCGACATAACTGTCCGTCTGGGTGGCCGACTGCATGTTGACTTGCAGCACCTTGATGCCGGCCGCCTGCGCCTGTTTCAACAGGCGTGCGTAGGTCTGGACGTCGGGGTTCTGCACGATGATCAGGTCCGGCTTCTCGGCGATGGCGCCCTGCATGGCGCGAATGCCGGCATTGGTGTCGCCGGAGGGATCGCGCACTTCGAGGCTGAAGCCGTAGCGAGCGGCGTGACGCTGCCACACCACCACCCAGGCCTGGTTGAGGTCCATGCCCTGCGAGATTGGCACGAAGATGACCTTCTTGCCCTTGAGCGCCTCGAGATAGGTAGAGCGGCCGACCTGATCGGTTTCCTGCGCCGTGGCGATTTTCGCCGCGCCCAGCAGCGCCAGCGCTGTCATGCCCGCGAGCAGGCAGTTCTTGAACAACTTCATGGTATCCTCCCAGATTTATGTCTCGGTTCTTGTTCAGATGTCGCCGCTTTGCGAGGTCTGCTCGTCGCGCGGATTGATGATGGCGTCGATCGCCAGCGCGCCCAGCAGGATCACGCTCTTGATCAGGTTCTGGCTGGTGTAGCTGAAGTTCAGGATCGTCATGCCGTTGGTCAGGATGCCGACCAGGATGGTGCCGACGATGACGTTGCGTACGCCGCCCTGGCCACCGGAGAGGCCGATGCCGCCCAGCACGACCACCAGCAGCACGTCATAGATCAGGCTGGAATTGTAGAGGCGCGTGTCGATGCCGGTGACCAGCCCCAGCATGATGATGCCGGCGATATAGGCAATGAGGGCGCTGATGACATATTGCGTCACGATGATCGGGCGCGTCGGCAGCCCGGTCGTGCGGGCCGCGTTCGGGTTGTCGCCAGTAGCATAGACCAGCCGGCCGAAGCGGGTCTTCCTCAGGAAAAAGCCCATGAGCGCGGCCACCGCCGCGAAGATGATCACCGACATCGGGATGCCGAGGATGGTTCCGTTGCCGACGAATTTCAGCCAGCCGATATCGGAGGGGGCATAGAGCACGTCGGACGCAAAGACGATGCGGCCAGAGCCGTAGACCGAGGACGCGATGGCAAGGGTGGCGAAGATCGGCGGAATTTCGGCCACCGCCACCATGACGCCGGTGAACAGGCCGATGGCCGCGACCAGGATGGCCCCGAAGACGACGGCCAGCGTGAAGTCGACGCCCCAGGTGGAGATCCAAATACTGAAGGCGACGCCGACGACCATCACCGCCACCATGGTCAGGTCGATGCCGCGCCCAACGACGATGAGCCCCATGCCGACGGCCAGCGTGCCCAGGATCGAGACATTCTTGAGAATGGCAAGGATGTTGCCTTGGCTCAGGAAATTGTTGAGCGTCGCCGAGAACACCAGGAAGAGGACGGCCGAGATCGCGCCGACGACGAGTTCCTGGGACATTTTGATGCCCAAGCGCGCGGTGTCGGATTTGCCCGAACCAGCCAAGTCAATTCCTCCCTCGCTGCCGGTTTGAACCAGCGGCGTGCCAAAGCGGCCTTGCCCCAGGGCTTTGCCGCGACGACGTTCCTCCACAGCCCTAAGCCGGCTGCTTGCGTAAAGACCATCGCGGCTCAGGGCGGCAGGGGCAATTTCGATTTTCTGATGCGCTGTGCAGTTCGTCAGTGTGGAAAAAGAGGATGAGGAATCGTCGGTTGTGTGCTCTGCCGGATTTCACCTGTCGCAAAGCTCAGCCCGATGCCGGCAGCGTGCCGCGATCCCCGTGACGGTACTTTCCTGAGTGACGGGAATGTCAAGTAAGGCACAAGCGGGCCCTGCTCTCCCTGGGTTTCCGTCCTACAGGCCGTTTCCATCGATCATCGCCATCAGGCAATCGCCAGCTTGTGTGCCGCTGATGCCCAGATCACGCACGCTGTTCATGTGGTTTCGGTCATTCAGGCGGAGGTCGCTGACAGGGTGCCCCTGCGCGCGCAAGCGCTTTCCGAAGTCGGCGGCCTGCTGGTGAAAAGGTGACGTTTCCTGATCTCCGACGAGAATGGTCGCTGCCGTCTCCGGGTCATGCCACCGCGTCATTGGGGTGAAGGCAGCTGCCTCCTCATCGGTGATGCCGATTAACGGCTGGAGGAAGGAGGTCTGAAGGGGCTTGAGGTCGTAAAGGCCGCCTAGCAGCAGCGCCGCACGTATGCGCGACGGCATTGGCGCCTTTTCGAACAGGAATGTGGCCAGGTGCGCACCCGCCGAATGACCACTTACGCTTAGCCGGGCAGGGTCGCCGCCATGGGCGGCTATATTGTCCAGCACCCATTGTTTGGCACGCCGGATCTGGTCGACGATTGCCGCCATCCTGAATTCGGGCATCAGCGCATAATCGACGATGACCGCGATCGCCCCAGCTTTGGTGACTGTGTTCGCTACATAAGAATAGTCGCTTCTGGAGAACATGCGCCAGTAGCCACCATGGATGAAGATGTGCACGGGAAGATCCCTGCGCACACCGGGCGGAAAGAACAGGTCCAACCTTTCGGCCTCGCCCTCGCCATAGGCGATACCCGCCGATATCGGCAGGGTCGCCCGGGTTTCGGCGCTGCGAGTCACTATGTCGGCCACGATATCGTCAAAATCGGCCACATGGTCGCGCGTGCGGAAAGGGTCCTTTGACATGACTGCCGGTTCAGAAGGTGACGGCAATATATTTAGCCTCCATGAACTCGGCGATGCCGTGGTGCTGGCCGCCTTCGCGGCCAAGGCCGCTCTGCTTGACGCCTCCGAATGGTGCGGCCGGATCCGACATCAGTCCCCGGTTGAGGCCGATCATGCCGGCCTCGATCCCCGACGCCACCCGCATGCCGCGCCCAACATCGCGTGTGTATATATAAGCGGCCAGGCCATATTCCGTGTTGTTAGCATGGGCGATGGCCTGGGCCTCGGTGTCGAAGCGTGTGATAGGTGCCACCGGGCCGAAAATCTCCTCGTGCGCCATCTCCGCATCCGGCGGCACCTCGGACAGCACTGTTGGCGGATAGAAGAATCCTTCTTCCTCCGAAATCGCCCCGCCGCAAAGCACCTTGGCTCCCCGGCCCACCGCGTCCTTGACCAGGCGATCGATCTTGTCGACAGCCTTTCTGGTGATCATCGGCCCGCACTCGGTGTCGGCATTCGGGCCCGCCCCCACCTTAAGTGCCGCCATGCGCTTGCGGAGCCCGTCGGCAAAAGCATCATAGATTCCCGATTGCACATAGAGGCGATTGGCGGCGGTGCAGGCTTCGCCGGCGTTGCGCATCTTGGCGATCATCGCGCCATCGAGGGCGGCGTCGAGATCGGCATCGTCGAAGACGACAAACGGGGCATTGCCGCCGAGTTCCATAGAACACGAAATGACATGCTTTGAAGCCTCGCCGAGCAAGGTTCGGCCGACACCCGTCGACCCCGTGAAGGACAGCTTCCTGACCCGCGGATCGGCAAGCATGGCCGAAGTCAGCGGCCCGGGACTGGTCGTGGTCAGCACGTTGACGACGCCGGCAGGCACGCCGGCTTCGCTGTAGAGTGCCGCCAGCGCATAGGCCGTCAGTGGTGTTTCGCTGGCCGGCTTCAGGACGACAGTGCAGCCTGCCGCCAGCGCCGGCGCGATCTTGCGGGTCGCCATCGCGGCCGGAAAATTCCACGGTGTGATCAGCACGCAAATTCCGATCGGCTCATAATCGACCACGATCCGGTTGGTGCCGGATGGCGCGGTGCCGAATTCACCGGTGATCCGGACCGCCTCTTCGGCATTCCAGCGGAAGAACTCGGCGGCATAAGCCACTTCGCCGCGCGCGTCGCGCAGCGCCTTGCCGTTCTCCAGCGAGATCAGCATGGCGAGCGTTTCGGAGCGTTCGACCATCAGTTCGAAACAGCGCCGAAGGATTTCCGAGCGTTTGCGCGGCGCAGTTTCCCGCCATCTCCTAGCTGCTTTGGCCGCCGCCTCGACGGCGGCGGTGGCGTCCTCGACCGTCGCATCGGGAACCGCCGCGATCACCGCCCCGGAGGAGGGATCGACGACATCGATGAGCCGACCGTCGGAGGACGACCGCCAAGTGCCGTCGATGTAGAGTCCGTGCGAAAAACCGCGCACGTCATAGCCATCCTGGTCGAGTTGCTGAGTGTTCAAATTCATCGCTTTGTTCCGTTTCTCACATAACGCAGGCGGCGAGGTCGCCGTCATGGGCAGCCTGGACGAGGCGTCGCATCGTGCCGAGATCGAACGCACGCGGATTGTTCTTGATCAGGCGGTCGATGCCGAGCGCTTGCTCGGCGGTCCACTCAAGCTTATCGGCAGGGAGGCCCAGATCCGCCAATGTTGGCGTAATACCGATCGCCGCGAACAATCGCCTGATCTCCTCGATCGTGGCGGCTGCCATCGCGTCGGCGGTTCGCGCCTTTGCCTCCCAGCCAAGTGCCGCGCCGATCTCTGCCATCTCGTGAGCGGCGACGCGGCTGTTATAGGTCATCACGTAAGGCATCATTGTGGCCACGCCCAAACCATGGGCGGTGTGGGTGAGGGCGCCTGCCGGGTATTGCACGGCATGCGCCGCCGCCGTGCCGGCGGTGCCGAACGCGCAGCCCGCCGCCAGAGCGCCCATCATGACATCGGCACGCGCGTCGGCATCCGTGCCGTCGCTGCAGGCTTTCTCCAGACTCCGGCCAAGCAGCTTTATCGCGAGCAACGCGAAATGGTCTGTCAGCGCAGTCTTGCCGATGAAGACATGCTGTTGCGGCAGATTGGGATCTTCACCGCGCCGCATGGCGGTGAAGGCCTCAATCGCATGGGTCAAAGCGTCGGCGCCGGCGATCGCGGTCAGGCCAGGCGGACAGGTCATTGTCAGCTCGGGATCGCACAGAGCGACCGCGGCGATAAGGTGAGGGCTCGATATGCCGACCTTGAGCGTCCGGTCCGGGTCGGAAATCACCGCGACCGGCGTCACCTCGGAGCCGGTGCCGGCCGTGGTGGGTACGGCGATCAGCGGCAGTGTCTGACCCGGCACCTTGAACTCCCCGTAATAGTCCTGGAGCTTGCCGCCATGGCTGAGCAGCAGGGTGGCGCATTTGGCGAAATCGAGACAGCTGCCGCCGCCGATGCCGATCACCATATCCGGCCCGAACCCCTTCGCTTCCTCGACGCAGATGCCGACCGTATCGCGTGGCACGTCGGGCAGAACACGATCATGCACCAGGACCTCGATCGAGGCTGACT
>NZ_RZRA01000820.1:0-2590 GCF_003998945.1 Mesorhizobium sp. M7A.F.Ca.CA.003.01.2.1
ACGCTGCCGTTCCGCATCGGCCGTTTCGTTTTGATGTCGTCGCGCGATTCGGTCGGCGGCGGACCCTACATCGTCGAGGAAGCCTGGCCGCTGTCAGGCACGGACGCCCGCGCCTCCAGCCTTGTCGCCAGCGCCTCCGACGCCTCGCGGATCATGCGATAGGCGGAAGCGAAGGCTTCTGCCTCGTCATGATAAGGATCCGGCACGTCGCGTGCCTTTCCCTGCGCGAATTCCAGGAACAGATGGATACGGTCCTGCACGGCCGCCGGCGCCAGCGCCTTCAGGTCAGCGACATTCGACCGGTCCATGCCAAGGATCAGGTCGAAACGGTGGAGGTCCTGCGGCGTGACCTTGCGCGCCCTCTGCCCGGAAATGTCGACGCCGTGCCGCATGGCGACCGCGATCGCGCGTCGATCGGGGGCAGAGCCGGCCTCCCAGTCACTGGTTCCCGCCGAATCGAGCAGGATATCCCGGGCCGACCCGCGCTCGGCCCAAACGGCGCGGAAGACACCTTCCGCCAGCGGCGACCGGCAGATGTTGCCGAGGCAGACGAAGAGAATGGAATTTATAGGCTTCGCGCTCATCGATCCGTCGCTATGGTGAGGGTCGTTTTCGAATAGCACAGGATAGGGACATGGCGAGAGAGAAACTGGGCAGGCAAGCCGCTGAAGCCGCATTGACGGGCCTCGACGGCTGGGCGCTGGCGGAAGACGGCGCCTCCATCAAGCGCACATTCACCTTCGCGAATTTCTCCGAGGCTTTCGCCTTCATGACCCGCGTCGCGCTTGCCGCCGAGGCGATGGATCATCATCCCGACTGGTCGAATGTCTACAAGACCGTCGACGTGACGCTGAACACCCACGACGCCGGCGGCGTCACTGCGCTCGATATCGATCTGGCCACGAAAATGAACCGTTTTGCCGGCGCCTGAGGCCTGGTATCGCCTCGGCAGGCCCAAATCGGCACCGGCATCTTGTAGCGGGGGTCGGGTTTCACCACATTTTCCCCCGCGGGGCAGGCGCCGGATGCGCATGAGCCCCGCAAGGAGAGACTGATGGCGCAACAATCCGGTTTTGATTTCTTCGGCTTTGGCGGCAAGCCGTCAGACGAGAGCGAAGTGCGCGAGAAATTCTGGCGCACAGCCAAGAAGGCCGCGCGGCAGATCCCCTTCATGGAAGAGGTCGTGGCCGCCTATTATTGCGCCATGGACAAGAACACGCCGCTGCGCGCCAAGGGCATTCTGCTGGCCGCGCTCGGCTATTTCGTGCTGCCGGTGGATGTCATCCCCGACTTCGTCTTCGGGCTTGGCTTCACCGACGACATCGCTGTGCTCACCGCCGCGATCACCGCCGTCAGTGCCCACATCACCACTGCGCACCGGCAGGCCGCCAGGGACGCCATGGCCGAGAAGGGCTGAACACGCGCGCGGAACGCCGTTGAAGCCGGCTTTCGGCGACAGCGTAAAAAGTCAAACTCTTGCCGCTTTCGTGGCCTTCAAGTCGCCAAAGGGATGTCGCGCCACCCGCTCGCAGGGCGGCGGCGCGGGTATGGTGGCGGTTTCCTCGGGGTGAGGGTCCTTTTCTCTTCGGAAATTCACCGTTTGGTAACCCAGATTAAATCAAAATGAAGCGACGGGCAGGACGCCAAGCCGGCCTGCCTCCGCACCATTTGGAATACGGGAAAAGCGATGCGCGGATTGATTGCGATAGTTTCGAGTCTGGCCCTGGTGGCCGTGGCAGCGCCGGCACTGGCGCAGTCGGCGACCAAGATCGGCCAGCACAATGCCTGGGGCACCTACAGCTACCAGGCATCGGGCGGCAAGGTCTGCTATGTCCTGACCGTGCCGACCGACAAGCAGCCGCCCACGCTCGACCATGGCGATATGTTCTTCTTCGTCAGCCAGCGGCCCGGCCAGCAAGTGTCCTACGAGCCGCAATTCATTGCCGGCTACAATTTCCAGGAAGGCTCCAAGGCCACCGTGACCATCGACAAGAAGACGTTTTCGATGTTCACGCGCGGCAAATCGGCCTGGGTCGAGAATGCCGCCGAGGAGCCGGTACTGATCGCCGCCATGAAGACCGGCACCGACATGAAGGTGACGGCGAAGTCCGGCCGCGGCAATCCCACCTCCTATGTCTTCTCTCTGAAGGGCATTTCGGCGGCGCTGACATCGATCGCCAAGTGTAAATAGGCAAAGCTACTTTTTTGAGGGAAAGGCCGGGCCGCGAAGTCCGGCCTTTTTTCTTTCATACTTGCCCCGGCCCGGCCTCCGCCCGGCGGCGCCGGATCGCCTCGGCGATGAAGACACGCGATAGCGCGTGATAGAGCGGCTCGTGCGAGATCATGCGCGCCGTGCCGTAGCCCAGCATCGAGGCCAGCATCAGCGCGATGACATTGTCGTGATTGCCGGTCATCTCCAGGATGATGACGAAGGCCGTCATCGGCGCTTGCACCACACCGGCGAAATAGCCGGCCATGCCGAGCAGTGCCGCCACCCCAGTGCTCGCGCCAAAGAGGAGGCCGAGCGAACTGCCGATGCCGGCGCCGACAGCCAGCGAGGGCGCGAAGATACCGCCCGGAATGCCCGAGA
>NZ_RZRA01000821.1:0-2586 GCF_003998945.1 Mesorhizobium sp. M7A.F.Ca.CA.003.01.2.1
CGGGAATATTCCCGTCGACATCGGCATAGCGGTTGAGGCGGGCAACTGGCCCGACGAGGCAAGCCTGACGCGGCTGGTCGATCGGGCCGTTAAGGCGGCTTTTGCCGAAACCGGCGTGGCGGGCCGTTCCGAACTCAGTCTCGTTTTTTCCGACGACGCCCATATCCAGGTTCTCAACGCCGGCTGGCGCGGCAAGGACAAACCGACCAACGTCTTGTCTTTCCCGGCTTTTCCGTTTGCGCAGGGCGGTCCGTTGCCGCCGATGCTGGGCGACATCGTGCTGGCCGCCGAAACGGTCGCCCATGAAGCGGTACTGGAAGACAAGCCTGTCGAGAACCATATCACCCATCTCGTCATCCACGGCCTGCTGCATCTGCTGGGCTACGATCACGAGACCGAGGCCGAGGCCGAGGCGATGGAAGCCGTCGAACGCGCGGCGCTTGCAAGGCTTGCCATTCCCGACCCCTACGCGTAACTACATCTGACCAATTGACCGGACGACGATGAACGACAAACCAGAGACTGCCGCCCGCCCCGACGCCGGCAGTGCAACCAAGGCTTCCGATACGTCGGAAGAGGGATCAAGTCCGAGTACCGTTGCCTCTGGTGCTAGCAGTACCTCTGCTGCTGCCGGCACCTCTGGTGCTGCCAGCATCGGCAGCGCTGCCAGCGAGACATCGCCTGCCGGTCCCTCCCTGTTCGACCGCGTTCTTGGCCTGTTCAGGCAACGCAACGGAACCAGCCTGCGGGAGGAAATCGCCGGCGCGCTTGCCGAGACAACGAGCGATGCCGGCGCCTTCTCGCCCGGCGAACGCGCCATGCTCAACAACATCCTGCGGCTGCGCGAAGTGCGCGTCGAGGACGTCATGGTACCGCGCGCCGACATTCAAGGGGTCGAAATCACGACGACGCTCGGCGATCTGCTGGGCACCTTCGAGCAATCCGGCCATTCCCGCATGCCGGTCTATTCAGAGACCCTCGATGATCCGCGCGGCATGGTCCATATCCGTGATGTGCTGGCCCACATCACCAAGATCGCGCGCGTCAAGAAGGGCCGCTCGACCAGGAAAGCACCCGTCGCCACGGTTCTCGATCTCGCCCAGGTCGATCTCGCACGCACCATTGGCGACCTCAATCTGATCCGCCCGGTGCTGTTCGTGCCGCCGTCGATGCTCGCCTCCGACCTGATGGCTCGCATGCAGACGACGCGCACGCAAATGGCGCTGGTCATCGATGAATATGGCGGCACCGACGGCCTTGCCTCGCTGGAAGACATCGTCGAGATGGTGGTCGGCGACATCGAGGACGAGCATGACGACGACGAGCCAATGATCACCCAGAGCGGCGACGGCGTGTTCATCGTCGATGGCAAGGCCGAGATCGACGACGTCGCCAAGATGATCGGCGGGGATTTCGCCGCCGGTGAACATGGCGAATATGTCGACACCATCGGCGGCATGATTTTCAACACGCTTGGCCGTGTTCCGGCCCGCGGCGAGGTGGTGCAGGCCATACCCGGTTTCGAATTTCACGTCCTCGACGCTGATCCGCGCCGCGTCAAGCGCGTGCGCATCGTGCAGAGCCAGAAGGGTGAGCGTCGCCGGCGTGCCACGGCGCGCACCGAACAGGCGTGAGCGTTTCGCTCGCACGATGACTATCGACGACCCGTTCAAGCATCCAAGTCTGGGCTCTGGTGTTTTCTACAAGGATCCGCATGCCGCGCTGGACTGGCTCGAGGCGGCTTTCGGCTTCGAGCGCAGCATGGTGGTCAGCGATGCCGAGGGAAAGCTCATCCATGCAGAGATGCGGTTCGGCGACAGCTACATCATCGTCGATTCCGAATGGAGCGATTACGTCGCCAGCCCGGCTTCGCTCTCGGGCAAGAACACGCAGTCGATCTATGTCAGGCTGAAGGGTGGCCTGGATGCGCATTGCGAGCAGGCGCGGGCGCTCGACGCTGATATAATCCAGGAGCCGGCGGATCAGTTCTAGGGTGAGCGCCAGTATCGTGCACGCGACCCCGAGGGCCATGTCTGGACCTTCACGCAGACCATCCGTTCGGTTCAGCGCGAGGAGGCCGAGCGGCTGGGGGGCGTTCAAATCGAGGGTTGGCACCGGTAGGCAGGGCCGGAGCTGTGCATCTCAGCTAGCCCATGCGCCGTTTGGAGCGCGGAGCGCAGCCTGTTAAATCTTGTGTCCTGATTCGCGACTCGGAAGTATGCATGGAGCGCCTCACCGGCCGGATAATTCTGCTTTGGGGTTGGCGGCGTGCGCTCGTGGCGTTTCTCGCAGGCGCCCTCGCGGTGCTTGGGCAGGCGCCTTACGACTTCTTCGCCGCCTGTTTCGTCTCGTTCCCGCTGCTGGTCTGGCTGCTCGACGGCGCCACCGGCGAAGCTTCAGGCAGTCTGTTCCGGCGTCTGCGGCCGGCTTTCGCCGTCGGTTGGTGGTTCGGTTTCGGCTATTTCCTCGCCGGCCTCTGGTGGATCGGCTCGGCGCTGCTGGTCGAGGCCGACAGCTTTGCCTGGGCGCTTCCCTTCGCGGTGGTCGGCATTCCTTTCATGCTCGCCTTTTTCTACGGCTTTGCGG
>NZ_RZRA01000822.1:0-2578 GCF_003998945.1 Mesorhizobium sp. M7A.F.Ca.CA.003.01.2.1
GCCCCGGCAACGCGGTCGCCCGCGACATCAGGCTGGCCGAAATGCTGATCGCCAAGCGGGCCAAGCCGGCGCCGGAAGCGCTGGGATCACCGGATGTGAAGCTGAAGTCGTTGTTGGCCGCCTGAGCCTACGCTCCCCCTTTTTGGGGGCCGCTGCGCAGCTGCGGGATGGGAGTGCGGCACCGCCCCTGACCTTCGGTCCGACCTGCCCTACAAGGGGCAGGTAAAGGCTCTGAACCCCAGCCCTAAAACAGCGCCTTCAGCTCCGGCAGTTTGTCGTTCACCAGCCAACCATAATAATTCTCTTCCGGCAGCTTTTCGGGCTCACCGGCGGCGCGGCGCCTGTCGTTCTCCGCCTTCAACGCATAAGCGCGCTGCTCCGGATTGCCGACATTGTAGAGCGTGGCGGTCAGCCCGGGATTGCCCGAAATGTCGAAGCCGGCAATGCTTTTATAGGCATCGATCGATTTCCTGATCGTCGCGGCGACGTAGGGCAGCGTCAGGTCGGGATCCATGATGGTCTTGTAGACCGAATTGGGATCGCCGACGTCGAGCTTGGGCAGGCCCGAAACCTTGTGCACCAGATCGCTCATCTGCAGGGCGGTCAGCGGATTGAGCTGGCCGAGGCCGAAGGTCTGGCCGGCATAATAAGGCTGGAAGAAGGTGGCGCCGAAGCGGTCGTCGGGAAAGCTGGTCCCGCCGACCGACTTGCCGCGAAACGAACGGTTCCACACCTGTTCGCGGCATTCCCACAGATCGTAGCTGTCGGACATCCCCGCGCATTTCTTGAATTCCGGCCGCTGCACGAAGTCGGTGATGTCCTCGCCGTCATAGGCGAAGGACAGCTTGCTGGAGAGATAGGAGATCGCCTTGACATAGTAGGTCTGCAGCCGGTCATAAGCATCGACATTGTAGGTGTGCTCGCCGACGATGGCGCCGACAATGTGCAGGGGATCGATGCCGTAGGCGGCCGCCGCCTTCCTGATCTTGGCGCGCAGATCGGCGTCGTTCTGCAGCAGGGCATAGACCTTGCGGTACTTCGCCTGGAAGCTGGTGTTGGTCGCCTGCGTGCGCCGGCTGGAGGCGCCGGGAATGTCGGGCTGCACGGCATTGCGATTTCCCGGCGGCACCAATGTCGCTGCCTCGGCGGCGAACAGCGTCGCCGCCAGCGTCAAGCCGAGAATGACCAGGATCAGTTTTTTCATGCACCCGCCGCCCAAGCAATTCCAGGAAAAGTGTGAAACGGTTTTCCGGAATTGCGTCAACCTAGAGATCGAGAATTGCCGCGCAAACTAGGTAAAGCTCTTGGTCGAGTCGAGAGCGCCCCTTCACCCGGCAGGACGAAAGGTGGCCAGATGGTACCATCTGGCCACACATGATTTTGCTTGCCGGAAAATGTTGCCTGGACCGGCGCCGGAACGTTTCGGCGCCGTCGTTTAAAGGATGAACCGCGACAGGTCGGTATTCCTGGACAGATCGCCGACATGCTTTTCGACATAGGCGGCGTCGATAGTGACGCTCGTTCCGTTGCGGTCGGGCGCATCGTAGGAGATTTCGTCCAGCACCCGCTCCATCACCGTCTGCAGGCGCCTGGCGCCTATGTTCTCGACGCTGGCGTTGAGATCGACGGCGATGCCGGCGAGCGAATCGATGGCGTCGTCGGTGAAGGTCAACTCGACGCCCTCGGTCTTCATCAGCGCGATATACTGCTTGATCAGGCTGGCCTCGGTCTCGGTCAGGATGCGCACGAAATCGTCCTTCTCCAGCGCCCGCAGTTCGACGCGGATCGGCAGGCGGCCCTGCAATTCCGGCAACAGGTCGGACGGCTTCGAGACGTGGAAGGCGCCGGAGGCGATGAACAGGATGTGATCCGTCTTCAACGGTCCGTATTTGGTCGCCACCGTGGTGCCTTCGACCAGCGGCAGCAGGTCGCGCTGCACGCCTTCGCGCGAGGGCCCGCCGGAAATGTCCGATCTCGCCGCGATCTTGTCGATCTCGTCGAGGAAGACGATGCCGTCGTTTTCCGCGGCATCGAGCGCCCGGCGCACCACCTCGTCCTGATCGAGCAGCTTGTCGGACTCGTCATTGACCAGCAGGTCGTAGGACTCCTTCACCGTCGTCTTGCGCATCTTGGTTTTCTTGCCGCCCATCGCCTTCGACAGCATGTCGTTGATGTTCAGCACGCCGATATTGGCGCCCGGCATGCCGGGGATTTCAAATCCGGGCATGCCGCCGCTGCCGGTGTCGGCAACCTCGACCTCGATTTCCTTGTCGTCGAGCTCGCCGTCGCGCAGCTTCTTGCGGAAACTGTCGCGGGTGGCCGGGCTCGCCGTCTTGCCGACCAGTGCTTCCAGCACACGTTCCTCGGCGTTGACGTGGGCGCGCGCCTTGACGTCCTCACGCATCTTCTCGCGCACCAGGCCGATGGCGATCTCGACCAGGTCGCGGATGATCTGCTCGACATCGCGGCCGACATAGCCGACTTCGGTGAACTTGGTCGCCTCGACCTTGACGAAGGGCGCACCGGCCAGCCGCGCCAGGCGGCGCGAGATTTCCGTCTTGCCGACGCCGGTCGGCCC
>NZ_RZRA01000823.1:0-2571 GCF_003998945.1 Mesorhizobium sp. M7A.F.Ca.CA.003.01.2.1
CCGAGGTGTGGACCCCCGCCGTATGCACCGCTCAGATATTTGCGGTAATGGTTCTCGTCGCGGCGCACCTTCACGTCCATGAGGCTGTAAAGGTGGCTGCGGCCCTGCCGGTCCTTCTCGCAGATCACGATTTCCTCCTTGTTGAGGTCATCGAGCAGCGAGGCCGAATGGCAGGAGAGCCATAGCTGCGCGTCGAACTTGTTACGTCCCGAGGCCGCATAGAACCAGCGCACCAGCTCGGGCAGCATGTTCGGGTGAATGGCCGCGTCCATTTCGTCGATCGCGGCGATCCCGCCGGTATCGAGTGCGCTCATGATGAAAGGGAACATCTTGATAAAGGCCCGCGTGCCGTGGCTTTCCATCAGCCAAGGCATTTCGACCGCAAGACCCGCGTGCTTAAACAGCAGCAGCGGCCCGTTGTCCGTATGCTGAAAGCGCATCCCTTCCACACCCACATCTATGCGGCTTAGCTCATCCTTCAGCCGCGAGACGACGTTGGGCTGGTTCTTTAGATAGTCGATCACGTCGCGATCGACGAAGGAGTGCACAGGCTCAATTTGGAAGAAGGCCTTGCGCGCCGTATCCACAAGAAGCTGCGCGGTCGGGTGCTGGAATTTCGCGAATGATGACAGCACCGTGTGATTGCCGGCGAGCGTCTTCACGAGGTGCTGGAAGCCCGAGAGGCTGAAGGTTTTAGAGTCCTTCACCTTGCCCTCGGCATCGCGCTCATAGACGCGCTGCCATTTCCCTTGGCCGTTCGGCCTCTGGCGCAGCGACTCGGACGCGATCCGCACCGCGAGCCCTTCTTTGAGTTCGATTTCCAGTTCGTAGCGGTAAGTGCCTTGCTCGACCTTTTCGCCGCTCGTGGCGCGCTGAAAGACTTCCGGCGTCAGGTTTATGATGCCGCCCAGCTCGATCGCGAACCGGATCGGCCGACTGCCGGGTTCCACGTCGTTGAACCGCTCGATGCCAGCGAAGCCTGGCACCGTGCGCGCTACGCTGTCGCGGATCATCGTCACGACGAATTCGAGCGCGCGCAGCACCGTCGTTTTACCCGAGGCGTTCGCGCCATAGAGGGCGACGACCTTCGGCGCGCGCACGTCCGCACCCTCGAAGATGGGGGCATAACGGCCTTCAGGATCGGGCACTTTTCCATCCACCGACAGGTCGAGCACCTGCGGATCGCGGATGGAGAAGAAGTTTTCGACCTCTAGCTTGTAGAGCATGGGATACCTCACTTGGGGATATAATAGAATCTATAACGATATTTCGTCAATAATTCGATTACAGGATCGCTTCATGCTCACCGAGGATTGAGCATTGGCGGCGCAACGTGGATGGATGCCAGCTTTCGGAATCGGAGGTTGGTTCTCGAAATGACCAAAAAGAGGCGCAGTGCGGTTGTTCACGTCGCGCCGTGCGTGAGTCAGCTCAACGTCAAGAAGTTGGCATTCAACAGGTGGACACCTTGTCCTGACTATGGCCACCGGCCGGCAAATCCCGGCCCCTACCCCGCCTCCAGCTTCCCTTTCAGCTGCGCCCGCGCATCCTTGATCGAGGCGGCGTAGGTCACCAGCGGGCGCTTGACGCCGTGGGTGATCAGCATGCGTCGGATCTGCGGCGCGGCACCCGATATGATGAAGCGGACACCGGCGCGTTTCGCCTTGTGGGCGGCGCCTTCGATGACGTTGGCCGCCGTCGAATCGAAGAACGGTACGGCCGAGCAGTCGAGGATGAAGTTCCTGCGCTGGTCGGCTATGCGGTCGAGCACGGTGCCGACGGTCGATGCGGCGCCGAAGAAGAAGGCGCCCGAAATGCGATAGACGACGGTGTCGGCGTCGGTCGCCTCGCTGGCATCGTAGGCCTTGGTGCTGTCGGCGACATCCTCCTGCACCAGCGGCTGATCGGCCTCGACCGCAATCGACTTGGCCATGCGGTCGATGAACAGGATCGACCCCAGCACGAAGCCGACGACGATGCCTTCGGTGAGATCGCGGAAGATGACGAGCAGAAAGGTCGCCATCAGCACCAGCGCATCGCCGCGCGAGGCACGCAGCAAGGTGGCGAAGGCCTGTTTCTCGAACATATTCCAGCACACGACCGCCAGCACGCCGGCCAGGGCGGCGAGCGGGATATAGCTGGCGAGCGGCGCCGCCACCAACATCAAGGCGAGCAGGATGGCGGAGTGGACGATGCCCGAAACCGGTCCGTGGGCGCCGGCCCGCACATTGGTCGCCGTGCGGGCGATGGTGCCGGTGGCGCAGATGCCGCCGAACAGGGCGGATGCGATGTTGGCGAAGCCTTGCGCCACCAGTTCGCAGTTGGAACGATGCCGGCGGCCCGTCATCCCGTCGGCGACCACCGCCGAAAGCAGCGATTCGATGGCGCCCAGCAAGGCGAAGGCAATGGCATCCGGCAGCACGTCAATCATCCTGTCCAGGCTGATCGGCGGCAAAGCGGGCATTTGCAGGCTGCGCGGTATACCGCCAAAGCGGGTGCCGATCGTCTCCGCCGGCAGTGCGAGAAGCGCCACGACCAGCGATGCCAGCCCGATGGCGATGAGCATTGCGG
>NZ_RZRA01000824.1:0-2566 GCF_003998945.1 Mesorhizobium sp. M7A.F.Ca.CA.003.01.2.1
TCACGCTTCTTCCTGCGCGGCTGCTGTTCCTCTGCGGGTGCTGCCTGTTCGGCCGGCGCCTGCTCGGTCTGCTGCTGCTGGTCACGCTTCTTTCTGCGCGGCTGCTGTTCCTCTGCGGGTGCTGCCTGTTCGGCCGGCGCCTGTTCGGCCTGCTGCTGCTGATCACGCTTCTTCCTGCGCGGCTGCTGTTCCTCGGCGGGAGCGGCCTGTTCGGCGGGCGCCTGCTCGGCCTGCTGCTGCTGGTCGCGCTTCTTCCGGCGTGGCTGCTGCTCCTCGGCGGGCTGCTCGCTCTGGGCAGGCGCGGCCTGCTGTTCAGGCTCGGCCTTCTTGCGCTCGTGTTTCTGTTCGGGTTCCGCCTGCTGCTTCTGCGCGCAGGCCTCGGCCGATTCGCCCTCGGCGCATGCTGCTTGCGCCAGGATGAATGGGGTTGCCGTGCGCTGGGCAAGACCGGACGCGACACTTCCCTGAAGCGGGAACGCGCCCAACGGCGCGGATGCCATCAACAGGCCAAGTGCGGTGCCTGCCAGAATCCGTGGTTGGCGTTTCATCGAAATTCTCCTTGTGGGGTCCCATCCTTGCCGAAACCGATCTTGTGCCGATTGGTTCCAGTCTGGCACGGATAGAGGCCGTACGGGGCGATTGACCGACCTTTTGAAGGCAACTTCATGTCATTCACCTGGCGATAGCCGCAATTGCGACCATTGCCGCGCTTGACCTTGCCCGCGGCCGGGGCCACATCCGGGAAATGGAAACGCCATTCTGGAAAACCAAGGCGCTGGAGGCGATGAGCCCGGCCGAGTGGGAATCGCTGTGCGACGGCTGCGGTAAATGCTGCCTGTCAAAGCTTGAGGACGAGGACACTGGCGAGATCTACTGGACCAGCGTCGGCTGTCGGCTGTTCGACGCCGAGACCTGCCGCTGTTCGGACTACGCCAACCGGCTGGCGCGCGTTCCCGATTGCGTCGGGCTGACGCCGCAGAATGTGCGAACCATCAGTTGGCTGCCCAGTACCTGTGCCTATCGGCTGGTTGCCGAGGGCCGCGACCTCTACTGGTGGCACCGGCTGGTGTCTGGCAGCGCCGAGACCGTGCATGAAGCCGGCATCTCGATGCGCGGCCGGGTCAAAGCGAGTGAAACCGATCTTGCCGAGCCGGAAGACTATTTTGACTATGTGCTGGACGAGGAGCCGTAGGACCAGCGGCGGCGAGCAACAGCCTTACGTTCCACGACTTCCGGCCAATCCGCGGGCTCGGAATAGGGCGCCGAGTCAGGCATTCCGGCCTTCACCAAGGGCTGGGGACGGTGGCGAATGGCCGGAACTTCCTTCTTCCCGCCATATGAACCGGAGATGAACGGCAGGTTCGTAAAGAGTTCAGACAGGCAAGCGCATTCTCCCCCCATCGGTTCACGAGGACGGGCGAAGGCCCGCAAAAAGGAGAGAAGACGATGTTCAACACGATCAAGACGGCAGCCCTTTCGGCCCTGGTCGGTCTCGGCACACTGGCGGCCGTTCCCGCCCACGCCGACAGCCTCTATCTCGGCTTCGGCAACAACAACGACCCGCGTTTCGGCGTCTATACCGGTGACGACGGTTATCGCCATCGCCGTGATGAACGCCGCGGCGACTGGCGCCGTGGCTGTTCGCCGGACCGCGCCCTCGACAAGGCCGAACGCATGGGTCTCCACCGTGTCCGCATCGTCGACGTCAACCGTCGTACGGTGAAGGTGGCGGGCCGCCAGGACGGCGACCGTGTCGTGGTGGTGTTCGCCAATGAGCGCGGCTGCCCGGTTATCTATCGCTGAGGTTCGACAATTAAGGCCGACCCCTCTTTGAGGGTCAGCCTGGCAGCATGATCTTTAGCAAGATCAGCTGGGACTAGCGGAGCCCCTTTCCGTTTGAAGGGTGTGGCTCGCAAAAACCCCGCGGGAGCAATCCCGCGGGGTTTTTCATGCGCGCTATTGGCTGGTGATGCATCGGTGGCTGGGCAAGACCCAGCCACGGATCCTCAGAGCCGCTTACTTCAGTTCGAAGGTGACGGTCACCTGGACATTGTAGGAATTCTCGCCGGCCTGCACGGGAGCCGCGCCACCCGCCGCGGCATCGAAGGCCTTGGCGTTGATCGGCATCGGCGCCGGCGCAATGTTCTGATCTGATATCTCGAGCACCCGGCCGAGGCTGGCGCCTGCGGCCTCGGCCAGCGTCTTGGCCTTGGCCATGGCGTTGGCGACCGCCTTCTTGCGCGCCTCGGTGACCGTGGCTGCCGGGTTGTCATTGGTGAAGGCGATGCCGCCACCCTGGTTGACGCCGAGCGACACCGCCTTGTCGAGGATCTCGCCGGTCTTGTCGACATCGCGCACCCGCACCGAAAGCGTGTTGGTCACCTGATAGGCGACGAGTTCGGCTTCCTGGCTGCCGTCCGGCTTGTTGGTGTAGTTGTAGCGCGGGTTGATCTGGATGCCGGCGGTCTGCAGGTCCCGGTCCTTGATGCCGGCGGACTTCATCGCCGCGATCACGGCGGCCATGGCGTCATTGTTGGCGTCGAGCGCGGCGCGCGCGGTCTTGGCC
>NZ_RZRA01000825.1:0-2562 GCF_003998945.1 Mesorhizobium sp. M7A.F.Ca.CA.003.01.2.1
GGTCGGCCTGCCGCCCCTCAAGCTGAGATAGGAAGCCCTTTGATCCCCGCCGCATCCTTTTCAGGCAAGCGCGTTTCGCTCTTCGGGCTTGGTGGCTCGGGGATCGCGACGGCGCGCGCGCTGATCGAGGGCGGCGCGGACGTGCTGGCCTGGGACGACAATCCCGACAGTGTGGCCAAGGCCGCCATTGCCGGTATCGCGACCGCTGATTTGCGCGGCGCCGACTGGGCGAAATTCTCGGCCTTCGTGCTGTCGCCTGGTGTGCCGCTGACGCATCCCAAGCCGCATTGGACGGTGGAACTGGCGCGCGGCTCAGGCGTCGAGATCATCGGCGACATCGAGCTTTTCTGCCGCGAGCGGGTGCTGAGCGCGCCGACAGCGCCTTTCATCGCCATCACCGGCACCAACGGCAAGTCGACGACGACCGCGCTGACCGCGCACATCCTGAAAGCCGCGGGACGGGATGCCCAGATGGGCGGCAATATCGGCCGCGCGGTGATGACGCTCGATCCGCCCGAGCCCGATCGGCACTATGTCGTCGAGTGTTCGTCCTACCAGATCGACCTCGCGCCCTCGATCAATCCGACGGCCGGCATCCTGCTCAACCTGACGCCCGATCATCTCGACCGCCACGGCACCATGCAGCACTACGCCGCGATCAAGGAGCGGCTGGTGGCCGGCAGCGAGACGGCGATCGTCGGCATCGACGATTCCTGGTGCGCGCAGATTGCCGAGCGGCTGGAGCGGGCGGGGCGGCATGTCATCCGCATTTCCAAGCGCCTGCCGCTGACCGACGGCTATTTCGCCGATGGCAGCAATTTGATGGAAGCTGTGCACGGCCGTTACAGCCGTGTCGCCTTCCTCGAAGGCATCGGCTCCTTGCGTGGCCAGCACAATGCCCAGAACGCTCTGGCTGCGGTCGCCGCTTGCCTCAAGGTCGGGCTGGAGCTTGGCGAGATCCAGTCGGGGCTGGAAAGCTTTCCCGGCCTCGCGCACCGCATGGAGCAGGTCGGCCGCAAGGACCATGTGCTGTTCATCAACGATTCCAAGGCGACCAATGCCGATGCTGCGGCGCCGGCGCTGTCGAGCTTCGCGCGCATCTACTGGATCGCCGGCGGCCTGCCCAAGGAAGGCGGCATCGAACCCTTGCGCGGTTTCTACCCGCGCATCGCCAAGGCCTATCTGATCGGCGAGGCGGCGCCGGCGTTTTCGGCGACGCTGGGCGAGGCCGTGCCCTACGAGATTTCAGGCACGCTGGCCGCGGCGGTCGAGCACGCCGCGCATGATGCGGCTAAGGACGACAGCGGCGAGGCGGTGGTGCTGCTGTCGCCGGCCTGCGCCAGCTTCGACCAGTTCAAGAATTTCGAAGTTCGCGGCGAAGCCTTCAGGCAAGCTGCGAATGCTATCGAGGGTGTGAAACCCATCGGAGGGGCACGATAATGCAGAGCCGTCTCGACAAAAGTCCGGTTGCGACCTGGTGGTGGACGATCGATCGCTGGTTCCTGGCGGCGTTCCTGTCGCTGATGGGCCTCGGTATCGTGCTGTCCTTCGCGGCGAGCCCGGCGGTCGCCGAACGCATCGGCCTCGACAGTTTCCACTTCGCCACCAGGCAGATCATCTTCACCGTACCGGCGCTCGGCGTGATGCTGGCTGTGTCGTTCCTCGATTCCAGGCAGATCCGGCGCATGGCGCTGATCATGCTGTGCCTGATGCTGGTGCTGATGGTGGCGGTGCTCTACATCGGCGTCGAGGTGAAGGGCGCACGCCGCTGGGTGTCGCTTGCCGGCCTGTCGATCCAGCCGTCGGAATTTTTGAAACCAGCCTTCGTCATCATGTGCGCCTGGCTTTTCGCTGAGCACAAGCGCCAGCCCGACATTCCCGGCAATCTGTTCGCCATGTTGCTGCTGGTACTGGTCGTGTCGCTGCTGGTGGCGCAACCGGATCTCGGCCAGACCATGCTGACGACCGGCACCTGGGGCATCATGTTTTTCATGGCCGGGCTGCCCTGGCTGTGGATCGTTGCGCTGGGTGCCGCCGGCGTCGGCGGCGTTTTCGCCGCCTATACGGTGTTCCCGCACGTTGCCTTGCGCATCGACAAGTTTCTTACCGGCGAAGGCGACACATTCCAGGTCGATATGGGACGCGACGCGCTGATCAATGGCGGCTGGTTTGGCGTCGGACCAGGTGAGGGCACAGTCAAGCGCGTTATTCCCGACAGCCATGCCGACTTCGTCTTCTCGGTCGCAGGCGAAGAGTTCGGACTGATCATGTGCTTCTTCATCATGTCGATATTCGCCTTCATCGTGCTGCGCGGCCTCAACACGGCGCTGAAGGAGCATGACGATTTCACCCGCTATGCGGTCGGCGGCCTCGTCACCGTCTTCGGCCTGCAGGCGGTCATCAACATGTGCGTCAACCTCCAGCTTGTGCCGGCCAAGGGCATGACGCTGCCGTTCATCTCTTATGGCGGCTCTTCGCAGATCGCCATCGCCATCTCGATGGGGATGGTGCTGGCGCTGACACGCAAGCGGCCGGAAAAGCGCAAGCAGATGGGCTTTGGCC
>NZ_RZRA01000826.1:0-2562 GCF_003998945.1 Mesorhizobium sp. M7A.F.Ca.CA.003.01.2.1
GCGCTGATGCTGAAGGGCTACCGGATCCTGGCGCGCCGCCACCGCACGCGCTTCGGCGAGATCGACCTGATCGCGCGGCGCGGCGACCTGGTGCTGTTCGTCGAGGTCAAGGCGCGCCGGTCGCTGATGGAAGCCATGGAGGCGATCGGCCACGAATCGGAACGTCGAATAGAAGGCGCGGCCGACATCTGGCTGTCGCGCCAAGCGGACTACGGCAGGCTGTCGATGCGCTTCGACATGGTCGCCGTGCTGCCCTGGCGCTGGCCGGTGCATGTCGAGAACGCGTTTTATGGGAAGAGTTAGAGGGGGCAGCCCTCCTTCATTCGTCATCCACGGGCGGAGCCCGTGGGACGAAGCGTGAGGGCCGCTACGCGGAACACTCCTCACCCCCAGATCATCAACGCCACCAACCCGACACCGCCCACCACCAGCCGCCACCAGCCGAACAGCGAGTAACCCTTGCGCGAGACGTAATCGAGCAGGAAGCGCACGACGATGAGCGCCGTGACAAAGGCGGCGACGAAGCCGACGGCGATGATCGGCAGGTCGGCGCTGCTCAGCACGTTGCGGTTCTTGAACAGGTCGAAGGCGAAGGCGCCGACCATGGTCGGGATTGCAAGGAAGAAGGAAAATTCAGCGGCCGCGCGCTTGTCGACGCCCAAAAGCAGGGCGCCGACGATGGTCGAGCCCGAACGCGATGTGCCGGGAATGAGCGACAGGCACTGGAAAAGCCCGATCTGCAGGTAAAGCCGGGTCGGGAAGCGCTCGACGTCGCGATAAACCGGCTTGAGGTTCATGCGGTCGACCACCAGCAGCACGACGCCGCCGATAATCAGCATGATGCAGATCAGCCTCGGCGATTCGAACAGCACCGTCTTTATGAAATCATGCGCCAGCGCGCCGATGAATGCCGCCGGCAGGAAGGCGATGAGGATGCCGATGACGAAATGCCTGGTCAGTCGGTCGTGCGGCAGTTCGAGCAGCATTTTCCAGAGGCGGCGGAAATAAACGCTGAGGATCGCCAGGATGGCGCCGAGCTGGATCAGGATCTCGAAGGCCTTGCCGGTCGAGTGGAAGCCGAGGAAATGGCCAGCGAGCAGGATATGGCCGGTCGAGGACACCGGTATGAACTCGGTCAGCCCCTCCAGCAGGCCGAGCAGCAGGGCTTCGACGATGGTCTGGCTTTCCATGGCTACCTCGGCATTGGCATGACGGCTGACAGAAGGGCTTGCTTGTCATGGCGTTGAAGTCCCCCTATAGGTCGCAACACCCTGACGGCCCGCTAACCGGGCGGCCAAGACTTACCGGTGCGCCCTGCGATTCGCCAGTGCGCTTTATCATCGCGGAACCATGCTGACGCTTTTCCACCATCCCATGTTCGCCACCTGTCGCTTCGTCCGCCTCGCATTCGGCGAGTATGGCGAGGAGCTGGCTTTGATCGAGGAAAAGCCGTGGACCCGGCGCAAGGAGTTCCTGGCGCTGAACCCGGCCGGCACGCTGCCGATCCTGCTGGCCGAAGGCGACGTGCCGATCGTCGGCGCGACGGTCATATCGGAATATCTCGATGAAACGCGCGGCGTGCTGAAGCGCGACAAGCGGCTGTTCGCCGAGGACCCGATGCAGCGCGCCGAAATCCGCCGGCTCATCGACTGGTATCTCAACAAGGCTGAAAGCGAAGTCACCCGCCATCTGGTGCGTGAGCGCGTGCTGAAGCCGGTCATGCCGGAAACGGCGGGCGGCGGCTCGCCCGACTCGGGCGCGATCCGTGCGGCGCGCGCCAACATCCGCCAGCACATGAAATACACCAACTGGCTGGCCGGCACCCGCCATTGGCTGGCCGGCTCGAGGGTCACCTATGCCGATCTCGCGGCCGCGGCGACGCTGTCGGTGCTCGATTATCTCGGCGAGATAGACTGGCGCGAGCACAGCGCTGCTCGCGAATGGTACACGCGGGTCAAGTCGCGGCCTTCCTTCCGGCCGCTTTTGACCGACCGGGTGCGCGGCCTGTCACCGGTGTCGCATTATGCGGACCTCGACTTCTGACGCCGCAAAACTGCGCGCGCTGATCGACGCTGAGGCGCAGCGCGCCGGCTTCGATGCCGTCGCCGTCACCTCCCCCGATGCGATCCCGCTGGCGCCGGCGCGCCTGGCCGAATTCGTCGCCGATGGCTTTCACGGCTCAATGGACTGGATCGCCGAGACGCTGCAACGCCGCAGTGAACCAACGGCCCTCTGGCCGCAGGTACGCTCGATCGTCGTGCTGGCGATGAACTACGGCCCCGACCATGATCTTCGCGAAGTGCTGGCCAAGCGCGACCGCGGCGCGATCTCGGTCTATGCGCAAAACCGCGACTATCACGATGTGATGAAAGGCCGGCTGAAGGAGATCGCCGGCAAGCTCGTTGCCCGCGCCGGCGGTGACGTGAAGGTGTTCGTCGACACCGCACCTGTCATGGAAAAGCCGCTGGCCGAAGCCGCCGGGCTTGGCTGGCAAGGCAAACACACCAATCTGGTCAGCCGCGAGCACGGCTCCTGGCTGTTCCTCGGCACCATCTTCACCAC
>NZ_RZRA01000827.1:0-2562 GCF_003998945.1 Mesorhizobium sp. M7A.F.Ca.CA.003.01.2.1
GGCGTCGTCACCGTGCATCAGAACATCAACGACGGTGTCGTCGCCGATCTCGACGTCGCCACCAACCTGACGCTGGACCGGCTGAGCGGCAGCGGTGCGCCGACCCTGTTCAATCCAATGCGCGTGCGGCGAGAGGCCAAGACGGTTGCCGACCGCATGGGGCTGGCCATCGATTTGAAGGCGCGGGTGAGTGATCTTTCGCTGGCCGATCGTCAGATGGTGGCGATTGCCCGCGCGCTGGCGCACAAGCCGAAAGTGCTGATCCTCGACGAGCCGACCTCATCGCTCTCCAGCGCCGAGGCTGATCGGCTGTTTGCCCTGATCGACAGGCTGCGCGAGCAAGGCGTGGCCATCCTCTACATCTCGCACCGTATGTCGGACATAAGGCGGCTGGCCGACCGCATCGTATCCATGCGGGACGGGATCATCTCAGGCATTTTCGACAAGAAACCGCTCGACTATGAAGGCGCGGTCAACGCCATGCTCGGCCGCAAGATCCATCTCGACCGGATTGTTGTCAGGGATTCGGCCAATGCCGTCTTCAAGATAGACGGTCTGCGCATCGCACAAGGCGCACGGCCGATCTCGCTGACGCTCGGCGACGGTGAGGTCGTTGCCATCACCGGCCTCGTCGGCGTCGGCAAGACGGCGCTTGCCGAGACGCTGTTTGGCGTGCGCCAGCCGCTGGCCGGCACAATGACGCTGAACGGCAGGCCTTATGCGCCTGAAACAGCCGGCGAGGCGATCGCCGCCGGCGTGTTCCTCGTTGCCAAGGACCGCGGCGAGAACGGCATCGTCGGCGGCTTCAACATCCAGGAAAATATCAGCCTGCCGTTTCACAAGCGCATGTCACGTTTCGCTGTTCTCAAGCGCCGTCTGGAACGCGCCACGGCGCGCCGGCAGATCGAGGAGCTGGGCATCGTCTGCCGCTCCGAGAAGGACGAGATGTCGGAGCTCTCCGGCGGCAACCAGCAGAAGGTGATGGTCGCCCGCTGGATGGCCCAGCATGCGAGACTGTTCATTCTGGACGAGCCGTTTCAGGGCGTCGATATTTCCGCCCGGCGCGACATCGCCGCCAAGCTCAGGGCCAGTGCAAACGGACGCGCCACGCTGCTGTTCGTCACCGAACTCGACGAGGCGCTGGAGACCGCCGATCGCATCCTGGTCATGTCGGAACAGACCATCGTCGGCGAGCACCGCAATGCCGATGTCGATCTCGACCGCCTGTTGGCCGAGGTCGCCGGCGGGCCGCTGCACAGTGCCGCCTGAGCGCGGGCGTTAGGAATGGGAATGGAAAGAGCATGGGTTCGGATTGGCTAAAAACGGCAGCAGCGCGCGGGAGCGCCGAATGACATTGCGCGACCACGCCATCCGCTACGGATTCATCGTGCTCTTGTTCGGGCTCGTCGCCTATTTCTCGATCGCCGCCGACGGTTTCGTTTCGCCGCAAAGTGCGGTTTTCATCTTCCAGTCGGTCGCCATCACCGGCGTGCTGGCGCTCGGCGTCACCGCCACGCTGGTCGTCGGAGGTTTTGATCTGTCGATCGGCTCGGTCGCCACCTCAGCCATGATGGCGGCCGCCTATGTCATGGTGGTGCTGGAGCAGAACGCCCTTGTCGCGGTCGTCGTCTGCCTGCTCATCGGCGCCATCGTCGGCCTGATCAATGGCTGGCTGATCGTCTACATGCGTGTGCCCGATCTGCTGGCGACGCTCGGCATGATGTTCCTGCTCGTCGGCCTGCAGCGCATTCCAACCGAAGGCCGCTCGATCGCCACCGGCATGACCATGCCTGATGGTTCGGTCGCCAACGGCAAATTCTCCGACGCCTTCCTGGCGCTTGGCCGCCACCGCTTCGACTTCTTCATCCCGAACCTCATTCCAGTGTCGGTGGTGGTGCTGCTCGTGCTCGCCGTGCTGATCTGGTTCTTCCTCGAATACACCCGTTTCGGCCGCATGATGTATGCCGTCGGCAGCAATGAGCGCGCCGCCGAACTCGCCGGCGCGCCTGTCAAGGCATACAAGATCTGGGCTTACGTCATTTCAGGTGTTTTTGCCTCGATCGGGGGCATTTTGCTCGCTGCCCGGCTTGGACGCGGCGACATCGCCTCGGGTAATAATCTGCTGCTCGATGCGGTTGCCGCAGCGCTGATCGGCTACGCGGTGCTGGGTGCCGCCAAGCCGAACGCCTTCGGCACCGCCATCGGCGCGCTGTTCGTCGGCATCTTGCTTCAGGGCCTGACGATGATGAACGCGCCTTACTACACGCAGGATTTCATCAAGGGCGTGGTTCTGGTCGTCGCCCTTGTCTTCACCTTTGCGCTTTCGGGCAGGGGCAGGAGATAGCTTTCGACCGGAACAGGATTTTCGAGTTCAACAAGAGTGGAGGAAAACAAAGTGAGCATTACAAGAAGACTTCTGGGGAAGGTGGCGCTCGGATTGGCCGGCGCAACTATGCTGATGCAGGTCCCGGCTTTTGCCGCGGACAAGCCGGCGCCCTTCGACAAGCCCGGCGTCAAGATCGCGCTGGTGCGCTATCTCTCGACCGGCGACTTCTTCCAGGC